>CAWUOG010000065.1:0-12025 GCA_963923875.1 uncultured Alphaproteobacteria bacterium | reverse complement strand
GGCGGCGCTGCCGACGATCACGCCGGTCACGATGCTGTAGACGATCGAGGTGACGATGTTGATCAGCCACCACTTGGCGCGATTGATCCTTCCGTCGAAGCTGAACAGCAGGCCTTGCATGATGATCTCCCCCGAGAACTCATGGGGAAGCGTACCACCGCGGTGACGTCGCGTGATGTCCAATCGGCGCACAATCGGGCGCAGTCACTGTGAAGGGAAAGCCAGCCCTCGGCCTGCCCGGTGTCAACTGCGCCGTCCGGCGAACGCCACGGTCGCCACGCCGGCGCCGATCAGCAGCCCGCCGCCCGCCTTGTTGATGACCGAGATCGCGCGCGCGTTACGCACCAGCCCGCGGGCGCGCGAGGCGGCGAGCGCGTAGCCGAACGCGTTGGCGAAAGCCAGGACGAGGAAAGTCGTCTCGAACACCAGCATCTGGGTGAGGAAGTCGGCGCGGGCGTCGAGGAAGGCCGGCAGGAAGGCGACGAAGAAGGTGATGCTCTTGGGGTTCAGGGCCGTCACCAGCCAGGCATGGCCCAGCATCCTGGCGGCCGACACCGCATCGGTGCGCGGCGTTGCCTCGAGCGTGCCGCCGGCGCGCCAGAGCTTCACGCCCAGCCAGATCAGGTACGCCGCGCCGATCCATTTCAGCACCGTGAACAGGGTCGCCGATGCCGCGAGCAGCGCGCCCAGCCCGAGCATCGAGAGCGTCATCGCGGTGAAGTCGCCCAGTGCCACGCCGACAGCCATCGGCAGCGCCGTGCGCCAGCCCTGGCCGAGCGCGTAGGACACGACCAGCAACACGGTCGGGCCGGGAATGACGAGGAGGAGAGAGGAGGCGGCGACGAAGGCCAGCCAGAGTTCGAGGGTCATGCCGTCATGAAGCCACAGCGCTCCGGGCGCGTCACGCCTCGCGTCACGGTTGCCAGCGGAAGCGGTTGAGCCGGCCGTCGAAAGCAGGCGGGTCGTCCTCGCCTGCGTCGTTGGCGGGCCCTGACTGCGGCGACGATTGACGACCCGGGGAGTCGGGCGGTCGTACCAGGTTGGCGATGTACGCCGCCATCTTGGCATCCGCCGGCCAGGCGATGTGCCAGCGCACCAAACTGGGAGGCAAGTCGGCGCCGGCCGGCGGTGCGGAGCGATCCTCGAGGTTGCGTTGCAGGTCCATGACCGCCGCGCGCCATTCGGCGGCGGCGAAGAAGGTCGATGGCAGGAGAGCCGTCGCGCCGGCGAGAGCGATCACGAGCCATCGTCGACCCGGTCCGGCGGCCGTGCCGCGCAGCACCAGTATCGCCAGTCCCGCCGCCAGCAGAAGCCCTGCGAACAGCCGCGAGTTGTAGTGCAACGATGCGATGGGCGTAGCGGGCCACTGGCGGAGCTGTGCGAGCGGTAGCAAAGCCAGCAGGACAAGCAGCACCGCGCCCGCCGAGAGTAACAAGCGGCTGTTCAGGTGCAGAGCCACCGCGGCAACGGCCAGCGCCGCTGCCACCAGAATGAGTTGCGGGTTTGGGAAGGCGATACTGTCCCTGAGGCTCGCCGAAAAGAGGCCCAGAGAGCCCGTGGCTCCGCCGGTCAGTCGTGGAGAACTCGCGGCGATGACGGCGCCGGCAAGAAACAGCGCGGTCACGACGATCAAGACGATGCCGGAGCGCCGGGACGGCAGGCCGGGACGCGCCTTCGAAGTAGCGACCAGTACGATCGCCGCTGCGATGGCGATGAGCGGAAAGCCGATACGCGCCTGGTAGATGCACGCGGCCAGTGCGACCGGCAACGCCATGACCGCGAAGTAGAACAGGCGGGGCGAGCGTTGACGCCAGAGTTCCAGGCTTTGCAGTGTCTCGGAGGGCACGCGACGAACCGCAAGCGCCGCCAGCAGTGGCCCCAGGAAGAGCATCGTCTCGTAGGATCGAAGCAGGAAGACGGCGGCCAGCAGAAGGAAGGCATCGCCGCGCGCCGACAGCGGGCGGGGAGAGGCAAGATAGGTCGCGGCGAGCACCACCGCGGCATAAGGCATGTTGTATTCGCCGATGCTGAACAGGCAGGAGGGCAGGAAGACGAGTACGATCGCCCCGACCACCCACCCCAGCAGGCTTTCGTCGTGCCGTGCGTGCAGCAGCGCCAGACTGTAGAAGAGCGCCGGTACCGCCAGCAGCGTGAACGAGTAGATCGGAACCAGCCATTTCAGGTCGGTGACGCCGAGCTTCAGCGCGACCAGGATCGGGACCTGGGTTGCCGCGATCATGAACAGACGCTGCTGGTCGTCGAAGGCGCTGAACCGGCCCTTGGCGATGATTTCGGTCAGGTAATAGGCCGCGTCGCTGTACAGCCCGAGCAGGTTCCACCCGGCCCAGCCAGCGACCGCCCACAGCAGGACCAGCATGCCGCCGACGGCGAGAGTGAGGAATCTTTCGGAACTGGGCATGCCGACAGCCCAGTCTAGCAGATCGGGCGCGGACCGGCCTTCGCGTCAGCTCGCCTGCCTTGGGATCGGGCGGCATCTTCTGCTAGGTACGGCGTTGCCCTCGGGCGCTTCGAATTTGCCCAGCGAAAGGTACGGATGAGCGCACTTCTCAATGACGCCGAGCTGGTCGAGCGCATCTTCGCGCATATCGACGGCAAGTCGACGGACAAGGGCACGAGTGTGTGGCGCGAGCCGGCCGGGAACTATTCGTCGCCCGAACGTTTCGCGGCCGAGCTCGAGGTCCTGCGACGTGTGCCGATGGCATTCTGTCCCTCGGCGGCGCTGCCGGAGCCGGGTTCCTACATCGCGCGCACGACCGTCGGCACGCCGCTGCTGGTGGTGCGCGGCAGCGACGGCATCGTGCGCGGCTTCCGCAACGCCTGCCGGCATCGCGGCATGAAGGTCGAGGAGGGCGAGGGCTGCAAACGCGCTTTCTCGTGTCCCTATCATGCCTGGACCTACGGTCTGGACGGATCGCTGCGTCACATACCGGGCGAGGACGGCTTCCCCGATCTCGACAAGGCCGCGCACGGTCTGGTGCCGGTGGCGGCGGTGCACGAGAAGGGCGGCCTGGTGTTCGTGACCCAGGACGACCCGCTCAGCGACGGCGCACTGCCGGACGTACCCGACTTGCTGCCCGCCGACTATGTGCTGTTCAACAAGCTCGAGTTCGACGACAAGGCCAACTGGAAGCTGATCGGCGAGACCTCGATGGAGGGCTATCACATCAAGGCCCTGCACAATCAGTCGTTCTTCCCCTACGGCTACGACAATCTGAACGTGGTCGAGCTGCACGGCTGCAACTCGCGCATCGTCTTTCCGTTCCGCCGCATCGAGAGGTTGCGTCAGCTGCCGCGCGAGCAGTGGAACGTGCAGGGCCGTCTGACCGACGTGCACCAGCTTTTCCCCAATACCCACGTCAGCTTCCTGTCGAGCCACGCCATGCTGATCATCCTCGAGCCGGTGTCGCCCAACGAGACGCACTGGGTGGTCTATCAGCTCGCGCCCAAGGTGAAGGACGGCAAGCCGCTCGATCTCGAGGAGGCGAAACGTGACGCCAACTTCGTGCAGGACGCCGGCCTGACCGAGGACCGCGCCGCTGCCCGAGCGATCCAGGAAGGCCTCGCGGCGCGCGCCAACAGCCACTTCATCTTCGGCCACTACGAGCAGGCGATCGGGCATTTCCATCGTCACCTGACCGCGCATGTCGACATGCTGAAGGGCCAGGGCCGATGATGCGGCGCGCCCGAAGGCAATGAATTCTCTCCGTCAGGCCTGGGCGGCGCTGCCGCCGCGATTGAAGATCCTGGAGCCGGCAACGTTCTCGGCCGGCGAGTGGTCCCTGCTCGAACGCCTGCACGCGTGCTTCAACGACCGCGAGGCGCACACACACCTGCCGTTGCCGATCGCGAGCTTCCGCGACGAGGCGCGGGACGAGATCTTCGACCTTGCGAAGCGGTTCGACGACGTCAGGACGGATCAGGCCCAGGAAGGGCGTGTTGGTGCGGAAGCCGCGAATTCGCCGGCGGGGGCGATGGCGATCTATGCGCAACTCTACAACGCCGACGTCGATGCGATGATGGCCGTGCTGGTGCCATCGGCGCGCTACCGCAAGGGACACTATGCCTACGGCAAGTTCACCGTGCCCGCCCCGCACGGCTTGCACACCGATCACAGTGCCGAGGATCCGACGGCGGGGAGCGAGCCGATCTGCATCGCCCGCATCGAGACGCTGGGCACGCACTACGTCGCCGGCGACTACAGCACTTACGACGCCGGAACGCAGAGCATGCTCAAGGCGTTGCGCTACTGGACGGCGGTTCCCGAAGGCCAGCCGGACGAAGTTCTCGACAAGCTGCTCGGGCAAGGGACGCTCAGGAGCATCCCGGTCGATCACGTCATGCTGATGGTCGCGGGAAACGGTTCAGCAGATGCCCAGGTCACGCAGCACATCGCGGCCCGTCCGCCCCCTGGCGGATTGCACTCGGCATTTTTCCAGAGGCAGTACAGGCTTCCGGTAGTTGGCGGACTATGATGCCCTGTCAATCAAACAAGTTCGCCAGTCGCTGCTTGATCTGATCTGCGATGTAGAGCGCTACGGCCTGGATGGTAGAAGTCGGGTTCACGCCGCCGCCGGTGACGAACACGCTGCCGTCGACAATGAACAGGTTCCTGACGTCGTGGCTGCGGCCCCAGCCGTTGACCACCGAGCGCTCGGGATCGCTGCCCATGCGGGCGGTGCCGAGCAGGTGGCCGGGATAGTTCAGCACCTCGCGCGAGCAGTAGAGGCGGGTGGCGCCGGCTTCGCTCAGGATCTCCTCGGCGCGGGCGATGCCGTGCTCCATCATGCGGCGGGTGTTCTCGGAGATCGTGTACTCGATCTTCGGTGCGGGGATGCCGTTCGAGTCCTTCAGCGTCGGGTCGAGCGTGACCCGGTTGTGCTCTTCCGGCAGGTCATCGCAGGCGACGCCGATATTCACGCGATGGTCGAGCAGTTCGCGATAGGTGCTGTGATGTTTGGCGCCCCAACCGAGTTGGCCGGCGCCGGTCGCGACGATCGCCTGGGTGGCGGGGCCTGTGCCGCGACCGAACTGCAGGGTGTAGCCGCGCACGAAGCCGCGCGACGGGTCGGTCTCGTAGAATTGCTTGCTCCACAGGCAGGTGATCGGTCCGCGGCCGCCGTCGACCGTGTCGGGCACGTAACCCGAAACGATCGGCCACGGATGCAGCATCAGGTTCTTGCCGACCAGGCCCGAGGAATTGGCGAGGCCATTGGGAAACTTTCCCGACGCCGAGTTGAGCAGCAGGCGCGGTGTGCCGACACCATTGCAGGCCAGGATCACCATCTCGGCCGGCTGGAAGCGTTCCGTGCCGTCGGCATCGTAGTAGATCGCGCCGGTCGCCATGCCCTGGCTGTCGGTGACGATCTCGCGGACCCGGCAGCGCGTGCGCAGCTCGACGCCGGCGCGAATCGCCAGCGGCCAGTAGGTGAGGTCGGTGCTGGCCTTGGCACCCTGCGCGCAGCCCGGCGTGCAATGGCCGAGATTGATGCACTTCGCGCGGCCTTCGTAGTCGGTGGTGGCGATGGTGGTATCCGACGGCCACCAGTGCCAGCCGAGCCTGTTCATGGCCCTGGCGTAGAGCGTGCCGGTCTTGCCCATCGGGATCGGGGGCATCGGCGGGTGGCGCGGCGGCACGCCGGGATCGCCGGCGAGTCCCGACACGCCCATCATGCGGTCGTTCTCCTCGTAGAAGCGTTCGAGCGCCCAGTAGTCGACCGGCCAGTCGTCGGCCACGCCGTCGAGACTCTTCACCCGGAAGTCCGACGGATGCAGGCGCGGCCAGTGGGCGGTGTAGATCACCGTGCCGCCGCCGACGCCGTTGAAGTTGGCGACCTTCATGATCGAGGCGTCGTCGTTGACCGGATAGTCGGTGTCGCGGCCGCGGCGGTTGGGGCTGATGTCGAAATCGCCGAAGCGGCGTGCCTCCCAGTCGCGGCCGTTGGTCGGGAAGTCGGTCGAGCGAACCCAGTCGCCCTGCTCGAGGCAGAGGATGCGCATGCGCGTGTCGGCGAGGCTCCACGCGACGGCGGCGCCCGAGGCGCCGGATCCGACGATCAGAACGTCGACTTTTTCGTTGGAGGTCATCGGGATGCCTTCCGGTCGTCCCGCCAGAACGGCGCGCGCGATCGGACAGCGTCGACCAGCGACCAGTCGCCCTGTTCGACGACGTAGCCCTTGGGGAAGGGCGGTCGGGCCTCGTGGCCGAGGGCGCGCAGCACGCGGTCGTCGCGATAGTAGGCGGCGAGCACGACGCGACCCAGCGCCCGAGTGGGGAGTCCCCCCGCGGCCATCCACGCGTCGATCTCGAGCGCCGCGTCGAAGCCCGCCAGCGCCTCGCGCACAAGGGGAAGGTCACGGCCAATCGATCTTTCGATGTCGGCCAGGATCACAGGATCGCTGGCAGCTGGCATGCCGAGTGTTGGATCGGCGGGGATCATCAAGCCGGCAGCGGTGGCCAGGATCGCGCGTTCAGCGGCGGAAAGGGAGGAGGATTGATTCATCTGAGGGAAGGTTAGCACGAGCCTCCGGTCGATGCGGCGTGGCATTCGCCATTGGTCGACGTCAAAGTCAGCCCACCGCGCGATGCAGGAAGGCCATGTCGTGGATCGGGTTGGGGCCGACGAAAGTGACCGCGAGATCGGTCACGCCGGCCTCGCGAAAGGCGTCGGCGCGGCGGCGGCAGTCGGCGGCATCGCCGGTCACGGTGAAGACCTCGAAGAAGCGTTCATCCGGTTCGTTCGAGGCAACGGCGATCGAGAAGTCGCCGGCCGGGATGCCGCTGTGGTGGACCAGGGCTGCTCGCAGGACGGGATCGTCCTGCGTGTCCTGCCAGTGCTGTCTGAGCAGGGCCGCGAGCACCGGCTTCATCACGGCCATTGCCGCGGCACGGTCCGTACCGACGGCGCACGGCGCAAAATGAACCAGGCGCTTCGGCCTGGCGATCGAGGCGGCATGGGCAGCGAAACCGGCTGGACGAAGTCCGTCGACGATCAACCCGTCGGCGATGTCACCAGACAACGCCAGGGTATCCGGGACGTCGGCCGCCAGCAGGATAGGCAGGGAGGCGCGTAGCGGCGCGACGTCGAGCTTGGCGCCCTCGACCGAGAACGCCTGGCCTCTGTACGTAAGTCGCTCGCCGCCGAGCAGGCCGCGCACGATGGCGACGCCGTCGCTCAGCGCCGCGCGCGTCTGCGCATTGTCGATGCCCGGCCGCGCGATCGGCCTGGCGAGGCCCGCCCCCAGCCCGAGGGTCAGCCGGCCGCCTGACATCTCGTCAAGTGACGCCACATCCATGGCGATCTGGGCGGGATGGCGCATGAAAGGGTTCCAGACTCCGATACCCAGTTCGATGCGGGTGGTCGCCATGGCGCAGGCACCCAAGGCCGGTGCGACGCCGCGCTCCATCGCGGGCTCGGCGAACCAGATCGAAGAGAGGCCGAAGGCCTCTGCCATGGACGCCAGTTCGAAGCAGCGACGGGCAGGAACGGCGCCGGACAGGCGCATGCCAATGCGGAAGGAAGCCATGCATTCTGTCTACACCATTGGCGCTCGGTTCCGCAGGGGATGGCCCACAAACCTCTTCAGATCCCTGCGGATTGTCCCGATTCCGGGCGGATGCTAGCAGTCAGGTCGTCGCCCAATACCATTGGCGAGGGGGGAGTCGTTCGTCCGCATGTTCGAGATCGTCAATCGCCCAGGGCTGCTGTTCCTGGCGATGGGAGTCATCCTCTGGCTGGTGGCCCGCCTGGGGACGTCATTGCGCCATCGCCGGCCGCTCGAAGACGAGACGCGTAACGATTTTACTTTGCTGCTCAGTTCGTCGCTGACGCTGCTGGCGCTGATCATCGGCTTCAGCTTTTCCTTCGTGTCCAACCGCTACGACCAGCGCAAGACCCTGGAAGAGGCAGAAGCCAATGCCATCGGTACCGAATATTCACGGGCTGACCTGCTCCCAAGGGCCGATGCCGACAAGGTGAAGACGTTGCTGAGGAGCTATCTCGACCTGCGGATCGAATTCTACGACAGGGTCGATCTGGATGGGCAGCGACGCCTCGCCGAGCGCACTGTCCGCGTGCACGACGAGTTGTGGAAGGCCGTCCTCGGGCCTGCCCAGGCCTCACCGACGCCAGTGATGGCGCTGGTCGTGGCCGGCATGAACGACGTGATCAACTCGCAGAGCTACACGCAGGCGGCCTGGTGGAACCGCATGCCGCTGTCGAGCTGGGCCTTCCTGCTGGCGGTCGCTTTGTGCTGCAACTTCCTGATCGGTTACGGCCTGCGCAGCGCCAAATCGGAGAAGCGGCTGCTCCTCATCTTTCCAGTGCTGATCACGATCGCGCTGACCTTCATCGCCGACATCGACGCCCCGCGCCGCGGCTTCATACAGGTCGAGCCGCAGAACCTGAAAGCACTGGCCGACCAGCTGGCCCGGAGCTAGGCGCGCCGATTCGCGCGGCGGCGACGCCACGCGACATAGGGCACCGAGACGGCCGTCGAGGTCGCGACATAGACGGCCAGGATGGTTGCTGTCTTGGGGCCGGGGAGCGATGTCGCGACCAGCACGGCGACGCCGATGTGACGCAACGCGCAGGCGACGGCCAGCCCGGTGCGGCGGTCGGGATCGGGGCCACCGAACAGGTGTCCGATCGCGAGCGCCACGACCATGAAAGCCGCGAGTGCCGCGACGCCACGCCAGCGCACCTCGAGCAGGGTGTCGTAGTTGACGGCGAGCAGCGCCAACGCGCCCACGACGAGCACGATGCCGGCCCCTGCCACAAGAGGAGGGCCGACGCGACGGCCAAAAGTGGGCGCGAAGCGGCGCAGCACCATTCCTGCGACCAGCGGAAGGAAAAAGGAACGGGCGATCAGGATCGCCGTCTTTTCCGGCGGGATCGGCGGCAGGCGGTCGAAGACGGCCGGCAGCAGGGCCATCCATACGGGGACGACGACGATCGCCAGCAACGAGGTCAGCACCACCAGACTGAAGACATGGGCGCCGTTGCCGACGCCCAGGACCTTGCGCGGCAGCAGCGGCGCGCCGGACGAGGCGGCGAGCACCAGAATTGCGCCGGCCACCGGCGGGGCGAGCGGCAACAACTCGACCACGGCGAGCGCGACGAGCGGCACCGCGACGTACATGGCGAGCAGGGCACGCAACAGCTGGCCGGGATACCGCAACAGGTGAAGCGCATCGCCTGGGGTCGATTCCAGGCCGATGCCGAAGATCAGGATGGTGGTGGCCCCCTGCAGCAAGAGCAGGAGTGCAAGGGTGGCCGTCATGGGACGCGCGGGAAGGACGAAGCCGGAAGTTGCGTCAAAGCGTCGAGACCTCGACCTCGACGGTCATGCCGTCGAAGGCGCCGGCCGGGCCGGTCCAGGTCCCGGTGATGGGACAGGCCTTCTCCTGCTCGCGCGCCACGGCGACGGCGATGTGCTCGCGGCCGACCGGCTTGTTGTTGGTCGGGTCGAAGCCCAGCCAGCCCGAGCCCGGCACGTAGATCTCCGTCCAGGCGTGGGTCGCGCCGTGCTGGCCCTCCGCCATCTGGATGTAGCCGGTGACGAAGCGGGCGGCGAAACCCCAGCGCCGTGCCGCCTCCATCATCAGCACGGCATAGTCGCGGCACGAGCCGCTGCCGCGGGCGATCGTCTCGCTCGGCAGCTGCACGCCGGGCTCGTCGCGGGGCACGTACTTGAAGGAACGGAAGATGTGACTGTTGAGGTTGGCCAGCAGGTCGAGCGTCTCGATCTGCTGGCCGGGCACGTAGAGTTCGTGCAGCCAATGGGCGAGCGTCGTGACGTCGTATGGATAGCTCGGCAGGCGCCACGGCACGAGCTCGAGCTGCTCCTCGGGCGCGTACTGGAAGGGAAAGTACTGGGCCATCGGGTCGATCAGCTCCTCCACCGGGGTGTCGCGGATGTAGCCGATATCGGCTTCGACCTCGATGCGCAGGCGGTCTGCCGGCTTCTTGAAGTCGAGGATGGCGATCGAGTTGCCGTAGATGTCGCGCACGAAGCGGATGGTTGCCTCGGGGAAGATCTCGGTCCGGCGGCCAAGGATACGGATGTCGTGGCCCTCGCGCGGGCGCATCATCAGGCGATGGGTGCCGAATGTGACCGGCTGGCGGTAGCGGTACTCGGTGAGGTGGCGGAGCCGGAGACGCTGGACGAAGGGCTGGTCGATAGGCAACGGATCGTTCATTGGGCGATCAAGACAGAAATTGCCCGATTTGACATCAGCAAGATCGCGCCGCCTTAATCTTGATGCCGACATATTGGGCAATAGGGCCAGCATATGACCGAGAAGAAGATGCCCTACCACCGACCCGGCCTGCGCGAAGCCCTCGTGGCTGCCGGGCGTACGCTTCTGGAGGAGAAGGGCCTGCGCGGCTTCACGTTGCGTGAATGCGCGCGCCGGGCCGAGGTGAGCCACGCCGCACCGGCGCATCACTTCGCTTCGATCAACGACCTGCTGGCCGAGATCGCGACCCGCGGCTTCAGCGAGCTCAAGGCGGCAATGGCATCTGAAGCGGACAAGGCCGGCGCCTGCGGCGACAGCGCCGCCGCCGCCGGGCGGCTGGTCGGACAGGGCATGGGCTACATGGCGTTTGCCGCCGCACACCCCATGTTGTTCCGGCTGATGTTCAATCGCGAGACCGAGGATTTCGCCACGCCCGAGCTGGTCGCGGCGGCGAAAGAGAACCGTGAGTTGCAGGCCGCCGCCATCGCCGCCGCCTTGCCGCGGGCCAGCACGGCGGTGAAAACCCAGATGGCCGACTTCGCCTGGGCGACGGTCCACGGCTTCATCACGCTGGTGCTGGAGCGCCAGATCGGCGACGGCGAGCCGGCGCGGCTGGTCAAAGCGCGCAGCCTCGCGGTGCTGAGCGCGATGGCCGACGCCGTCGTGGGCGCCGGCGGGAAGTAGGTACGAATCAGTTCTTCGGCAACGTCGAGCCGGGCGGCAGCCTGGATGTGAGACTGGCGAGCCGCGGGTGCAGGCTCCCCGCCCATCGCGATAGACGCCGTCGTGCCGGGATATCCCAGATGCGCGATGCAACGAATGCGGCCGCGACCAGGGCGGCACCGAGTGCGAGTACCATCGGGGAGCTGAAGATTGGCGCGCTGCCGGGCGGAGGCTGAAGCGCGATCATGATCGGGGCGTGGATGGCGTAGACAGGGTACGACACCTCGCCCAGGAAGGAGTAGGCGCGTCGCTCGATCTCGGTGGCTGGGGCGATCGTGCCTGCCCAGATCAGGGCTGGGATCACAAGCACGCTTGCGAAATAGAGGCGAGGACCGAACGGCAAGGCGCAGATTGCGACGACCGCCGCCAGAGACAGGATCGGACAGATGGCGGTCAGGAAGGCCGGCAAGCGCAAGGGAAAACGCCGCCAGGCACGAAAGACCAGGACGCCGGCGAAGAAGAAAAACAGCGCGCGTGGCACGCCGCCGGCGAAAGTCGAGATGCTGAACCCGGCCGGCAGCCCGTGATAGAAGAGCGAGGGTACGAGGCAGGCGAAGGAAAGCACCACGATGGCCACGACGGCCAAGGTGGAGGGGCGCGCAAGGCCATAGATCCAGTTGACCACCAGCTCGTAGAACATCGACCAGGCCGGCGCGTTGAGCGGGAACAGGTAGTCGCCGATGGTCAGTTCGCCGTTGCGAACGCTAAACGGCGACAGCGTCGGCAGGAAGAACAGCGACATGCTCGCGGCCAGCAGGATCTGGCGCCAGCCCCAGGACGTACTGGGTACGAGGAATTCCGCGGCGACCCCGAGCAGCAGCCCCAGGAAGTACATCGGATAGAGCCGCACGAGGCGCCGGGTCATGAAGTTGCCCGCCGTCATGCCATCGCGCAGGCGCTGGTCGTATGTGAAGGAGAGGACGAAGCCGCTCAGACAGAAAAAGTAGTCGACGGCAGCGAAGGCATTCGGAAACAGGGTAGCGGTGGCGAGGCCGTTGGCCGAAAAATGAAACAACATGACGCAGATGGCGGCCATGCCACGTG
>CAWUOG010000064.1:0-12035 GCA_963923875.1 uncultured Alphaproteobacteria bacterium | reverse complement strand
GACGTGACGTCGGCGAATCGTAGGCGACGTAGGGTGAAATCGGCAGATAGGCATCGAACAGCGCTGCGTTCGGTCCACCGGCCGTACGCAGGACGAAGCCGCCGCCGGATGAAAAGCCGATCAGGGTGCGGTGAATGCCGGGCTTGTCGAGACCGACCGCGCGGGCGAAATCAACCAGATCGTCGTCGAGCTGGCCCTTGTAGGCGCTATCGCCCACCACTGTGCCGCTGCCGCCATGACCGCGCAGGTTGATCGTGTAGACGGTGGCCCCCGCAGCTTGCAGCTCCAGCGCCAATCGATGCATGGAAATGCCGGTGCCGGACGAACCATGGACCAGCACGACTGAACGGTCCGGCCTGCCCGCATAGAGGCGATACACCAGCGGGGCGCCGTCGCGGGCCGTGACTCGATTGACCCCAGGAAGCGTCTTCCAGTCCCACTTGTCGGACCCGGGCAGACTATCGCCGGCCGCGAGGCGCTGAATCGGTGTCGGCTCGTCGAAGGCGATCACGCCGGCAAGGCCGGCACACATGACCAGCGGCAGCGAGGCGCCGGCAAGCATCATGCGTCCCACCCAGCGCCGGTCCCTGACCAGCAACCCGCCCAGCCAACCGAGGCCGATGCCAGCAACCGCTCCGCCCACACCACCCGCGCCGGCAATCCAGGCCGGCTGCGTGGCGAGTGCCGGCCAGATACCGAAGGTCACGCCCAGCGCGTAACGGACCGCGAAGATCGATACGGCAAAGCCCAACGTGAACCAGCCGCCGTCGATCCGGATCCGGCCATCCGGCTGCCACGTGGCGTTTCGGCGACGACCGACCAGCCGGCCGATCGGCAGGCTGATCAGCAGACCGACCAGCCAGCCGCCCAGTGTCAGGGGGGGCATCGTCGATTGCATGGCGCTTGCGATTGTCATGCCCAATCCGACCAGCGGCAGGGCGGCGAGCCGCAAGGGATGGACGGTGCGCGGTCGGCTAGCCGACCAGCCGAGCCACAGCACCACAATGAGCAGCGGCCACACCCAAAGCGGGGTATGGACGACGATGTCGAAAACTGACGGCATGATGAGCTCCCACGTCAAAGACGCGGCAAAGATTGTCGCCACCCGGCAGAACCTCCACGCCAACTGCGTGGAATGACTGGCCTTTTTCGCGATCTGCCGGGATCATCCGTTCACGATGCGCGAATCGCCGTACTTCCGGGCACTCCCCTGGCACCTGCCGCCGTTGCTGGCGATCAGCGTGGTGATGGCCGTGATCGGCCCCTTTGGCACCTACAACGTCATGGGGCTGGGTGACCGGCTGATTTACTTCGGGTCGATCAGCCTGATGAGCTGGCTACAGATCATCCTGCTGGCGGCCTGGCTGGGGCGCATCGAGCCAATCGACCGTTGGCCGGTCTTTGTCCGCATGACGCTGGTCGGCTTGCTGGGGGCAATTCCGAGCACGGCCGAGGTGATCATCGTGCAGTCATGGCTTGACCGGGCGATCCCCTGGCACGCCTATGCTTCCATCTATCCGGACAATGCCTTCCTGACGGTGGTGATCTCCGTCGGACTGGGGCTGTTCGTCGAGCAGCGTCTGCGCGCCCAAGCCGACGCCGAACGGGCACGGGTCGCCGCCCTGCCACCTGCCGAGGGTGTCTCGCCGGGTCCGCCGGACTTCTTCCGCCGCATCCCGCCGGCCCTTGGCCGCGACCTGCTGGCGCTCGAGATGGAAGACCACTATCTGCGCATCCATACCGCCGTCGGAAGCGACCTGATCCTGATGCGACTGCGCGATGCTCTCACCGAATTGAGCAGCGAGCGCGGCCTGCAGGTCCATCGTTCGTGGTGGGTGGCGAAGAATGCTGTCGCCTCGATCGAGCGCGACGGCCAGAAGCTGGTGCTGAAGCTGCGGAACGGCCTGAAAGTGCCGGTCTCCAAGACTTACCGCGATCAGGTGAAGGACGCCGGCCTGATCGCCTGACCTCTCCGGCTACTTGCCGCCGCGATCCTCGCGCCACAGATCGAGGCGCTCCTGCACCGGCCGGTCGGAGAAAGAAAACAGCACGGTCTCGCTCGCAGCTTTGTGCACGACCTTCGCCCAGCTCGGCACGACGAAATGGTCGCGCTTCTTCCAGCGGAAAGTCCTATCGCCGATAGTGCTTTCGCCCTCGCCTTCGACCACCGAGAACACCGTGCCGTCGGTGCTGCGATAGGGCGACGTCACAAATCCCTTGGGCAGGAGCTGCATGAACGTTCCCATGGTCGCGATCGGCGCGCCGCCGCTCGCGGGGTTCACGTAGCGCAGCTTGTAGCCATGGCAGGCGTCGGGCGGGCCGGCCCTGACCAGACCGTGCAGCGCCTCGCGCGTGCGCGCGTAGGGATAGTTGAAGATCGGCGAGGTCTGGCGGGTGGGTTTCCAATCGACCGGCAGCAGCCCCGCCGCGAATTTGGCCTCGGCCGTTCCCGTCGGCACCGTGATCGCCTGCTCATCCTCGGCGCCATTCTCGGCAAAGCCCGCGTTGAACATCGCCACCAGCGGAATGTCCAACCCATCGAGCCATACCATCGGCTTCGACGAATCGTTGCCGTGGTCGTGCCAGGTCCAGGTCGGCGTGATCACGAAATCGCCCTCACGCATGATCGTCCGTTCACCATCGACCGCGGTGTAGGCGCCTTCGCCTTCGACGATGAAACGCAGCGCCGATTGCGTGTGGCGGTGCGACGGCGCCACTTCGCCCGGCAGGATCAGCTGCAGGCCGGCATAGAGCGTCGGCGTGATGCACGAACTGCCCTTCATGCCGGGATTCTCCAGGATCAGCACGCGCCGCACCGCTTCCTTGGCGGTGATCAGCGTGCCCGATTCCAGGATGAACGGCCGCGCTTTTTCGTAGTCCCAGTGCGCCGCCTCGTACTTCGGCATCGGCTGCGGCGGCACCAGTTGATGCAGCGATTCCCAGAGCGGCGCCATCGATAGTCCACCGATGCGCTCGTAGAAGTCGCGGCGCGCATTGTTGCGGGTGGGGGTGCCGTCCATGGTGTTCCTATTCGGCCGCGACTCGCAGCGGCGGCTTCAGTCGCGCGGCGGCGCGGTTGCGGCAGGCCTCGGAGAAGGCATCGAACAGCTTCATCGAAACCGGATTCTCGAGCGCCCGATGCTCGGGATGCCACTGCAGGGCCAGGGTGAAAGCCGGCGCATCGGGCACGCTGAACGCCTCGACCTGCCCGTCGTCGGCAATCGCTTCTAGCCGCGCTCGCGGCGCAAGGGCATCGACGCCCTGGGCATGCAGCGAATTCACCATCACGCGGCGCTCGCCAAGCAGCTTGTGCAGCAGGCCTCCCTCGACGATGTCGATGCTGTGCGCAGGTGCGTAGTTCTCGTCGGCGGTCGGCGCCTTGAGCGACCGGTGATCGCGGCGCCCGCTGACCTCGTGCACCAGCTGGTGCAGGGTCCCGCCCAGCGCCACGTTCACTTCCTGAGCGCCGCGGCAGATTGCGATCAGCGGCACGCCGCGATCGATCGTGTGACGAATCAGAGGAAGCGTCGTGGCGTCGCGGGCCGGGTCGTGCGCGGTGCCCTCCCGGCTTGGATGGCCGTCATAGTGGTGCGGCTCGACATTGGACGGACTACCCGTCAGCAGCACGCCGTCGAGCGTGTCGAGCAGCCGGTCGAGCGCCTCGGTCACGGCATTGTCGCCGAGTTCGGGACCCATGGCCGGTATGACGATCGGCAGGGCACCGATCGCACGGATCACTGCCTGGACGTACTTGTCGCCCACCGTGTGGTGCCAGCCGCCGCGGCCATTTTCCTTCAGGCAGGCCGAGACGCCGACCAGGGGGCGCAATGAACTGCGATTCATGGTCTCCGAGGCGTGCAATTACAGGACTTTATCATCGCCAAGGCGCGCGTTATTGGCAAATGGCCGGGGGTCGAACCTGCCTGCGCCTTGTGCAGTGCAGCCCTGCGTGGTACCGCCGCCGCCCAGACATCGAAAGAAGCCCATGACCGACACGTCTTCGAATCCGCCGAATCCGCAGCAGGCCGCGCCCTCGCCGCTCACCCTGCACGGCCAGTACATCAAGGACATGAGCTTCGAGAATCCGCGCGCGCCGCAGAGTCTGATCGAGCAGAAGCAGCCTCAGCTCGGGCTCAATGTCTCGGTCGCCAGCCGCCAGTTCGACCCGAAGACCTACGAAGTCTCTATCACCATCGAGGCCAACGCCCAGACGTCGGACAAGGAACCGCTGTTCGTGCTGGAACTGGTCTATGCCGGCACCGTTTCCCTGGGTGACGTGCCACAGGAAGCGGTGGGTCCGCTGCTCTTCATCGAGACACCGCGGCTGCTGTTCCCGTTCGCACGCGCCGTGGTCGCCAATGCTACGCGCGAAGCGGGCTTCCCACCGCTCAATATCGCGCCGGTGGACTTCGTCGCGCTCTACCGCCAGCAGCTGGCGAGCCAGGGTGCGCCGACTCCCACAGTGCCCGGCGGCCCGGTCGGTCACGCCTAGATCTTTCCGGAGGGAGTCTAGGCCTCGCTCTTGAGCCAGAGCGGGTCCTTCAGCTTCTTCAGGAACTCGGCATGCGCGGCAAGTTCCGTCGCGCTGGCCGCATGCGGCCGGGCGGGCCGCACCGCGCGAGCCGGCGTCAGTGCACTCGCCTGCCTCGCGGCGATCTCCGGCGCGAGACCCAGGTCGCGCTGCCTGCCGCCGCTCAACTCGAGATAGACCTCGGCCAGCAGTTCGGCGTCGAGCAGCGCCCCGTGCTTGGTGCGGTTCGAATTGTCGATGTCGAAGCGCTCGCACAGCGCGTCGAGGCTCGCGCGCTGCCCGGGAAATTTCCGGCGCGCCATCGAAACCGTGTCGACATAGGGATTGCCGATCTTCGGCAGCTTCAGACGCTCGAGCTCGGCATTGAGGAAGCCAAGATCGAACTGCGCATTGTGAATAACGAGCTGCGCGTCGCCGATGAACTTCAGGAACTCCTCGGCCTTGTCGGCGAACAGCGGCTTGTCGGCGAGGAAGGCGTCGGTCAGGCCGTGCACTTCCTGTGCCGCCGTCGGCATCGGCATCTCGGGATTGAGGTAGAGCTGCAGCGAATTGCCGGTCGCCACCATGTTCACCAGCTCGATACAGCCCACTTCGACGACACGGTGCCCAGCTCCAGGATCGAGGCCGGTCGTTTCGGTATCCAGGACGATCTCGCGCATGTGAGGGTTCTACCCTCGCCGCGCCCTATTTGCGACGCGCGCGAGCCAACTGGGCTGTGAATTTCTCGCGCCACGGATTTGGCGGCCACGACCGGCCAGGCCGCTGCTTCAACCGGCGAACCGCACGTTCCAGAGCGTCGCGTGTCGGCGCCAGCCCAAGACCGGTCGGGATGACCACGCTTGCCTTGCGGCGCTTCAGCGAATCGGGGACCTGCTGGCGCAGGATGCCGGCGAATTTTTCCTCGGTCATGCCCGGCCGTGCCAGTACGCGGCGGCGCTGCAGAAAGGAAGGAGCGCTCACCACCAGCACGGCATCGACCCGACGCTCCCCACGACCCTCGAATAGCAGGGGAATGTCGAGCACCACGATTCCGGCGCCGCGCAGAGCGGCACGTTTGAGAAAGGCCCGCTGCTTCCGGCCGACCAGCGGGTGCACGATCGCCTCGAGCTTGCGCAACGCCTCCTTGTTCCCGAACACGCGTGCACCCAGCGCCTGCCGGTCGAGCACGCCCGCCTTCACCACGCCGGGGAACGCCGCCTCGATCGGCGGCAGGGCAGCGCCGCCGGGCGCCTGAAGCGCGTGGACAGCGGCGTCGGCGTCGTACACGGGCACCCCCATCTGCCGCAGCATCTTCGCCGCGGTCGACTTGCCCATGCCGATCGAACCGGTGAGACCGACGATCATCATCGGCTGACAGGCGCCGCCTTGCGCTGTGCGGCGGCGCGGCCGCGCGACCAGTGGACGATGCCGTAAACGACCGCCGCGCCAACAGCCAGGACGGCGACCGCGACCAGCGGCCGGTAATAGAACCAGGCGATCGCGATCACGATCGGCGCCAGCGAAACCGTGCACAGGAAGGCCATCAAGCCAGTGCCGATCCGCACCACGTCGCCAAGGAATGGAATGACATCAGCGATGGTGCCGACCGGCCCCATGATCAGATTGAAGCCGATGAGCATCGCGAGCACGCCAGCGGCTCGCAGCAACCAAGTGATCAGCCGGTTCTCGTCCTGAGCTTCCTTGAACATGCTGGCCGCGCTCACCTGCCCCGCGGCGATCAATTCGACATTGCCACCGGCCTGCGTGCGATAGGGCCCAAGGCCCGAGCCGGCTTGCGCGGCGACGATGCTGGCCGGCTGCAGTCGCACGTCGGCAAAGGCGATGCGCAGATCGCCGACCGCCGGCTGAGCGGGGTCCTGCGAGACATAGAGGACCCCGTCGACCGCCTGGACCGGCTTGTTGAGGCGTTTGCCGATCGCCTGCAATTGTTCGTCCGCCACCGCCAGCGGCTCCTCGGCCCCGAAATTGCGCAGCAGGTCGGACGGCACGGCAAACGCACCGAGCCTGGGTTGGGGCGCCACGACGAAGCGATCGCGGTAGGTCATCTGGGGGTTGGTGTGACCCGAGCGTTCCTTGAACTTGGTCGAGTCGATCGGATGGTCAGCCCAATTCTTCGCATACCTGTAGGTCGTCTTGGTGGTCTCGCCGCCGCCAAGCTTCTTCTGGGTCTCGGAATCCTGTTCTTCGGTCCATTGGAACATCTCGACCCGGCGCATCAGGCGCACACCGTTGCTCTTCATGCCGAACTCGGTGTCGAGCGCCGGGCCTGCGGCGGTGAGCATGCCCGAGACGTGGATCAGCCTGCCTTCGTTGGCCGGGTCGATGCGGTCGGCCGCCACGGTGTGCACCAGCCCGGCGCCTTCGGCGAGCGACCGTGCAGTCGTGACCGCACGGCCTTCGTTCCAGAAAAGGAGGACGCAGGCCACGGCGATCAGCGCGAAGCCGAACAACACACCGGCGAAGGACTGCCCGACACGCTGCAGCCAGGATCGCTCGGTGATTTCAGTGACCGAGTCCGGCCCGCCTTCCGTCGCCACCTGGAAGATCCCGACTACGGAACCAGGATGGTCTGGCCCGTGGTCTTGCGGCTCTCGAGGTCGATATGGGCCTGCGCCGCATCCGCCAGCGGATAGCGCTGGTCGATCGCAATCTTCACCTTGCCGCTCTTGACCATCTTGAACAGAGCCTTGGCCGACGCCTCGAGCTCCTTGCGGTTGGCGGTGTAGGCCCCGAGGCTGGGCCGGGTGACGTAGAGCGAGCCCTTGGTGTTGAGGATGCCGAGCGCGACCGGCGGAACCGGCCCCGAGGCGTTGCCGAACGAGACCATCAGGCCGCGCGGCTGCAGGCAATCGAGCGACGCCGCCCAGGTGTCCTTGCCGACGCCATCGACGACCACCGGCACGCCCTTGCCTTTGGTGATCTTCTTCACTTCTTCGACGATATTCTGCTTGGTGTAGTCGATCACCCACTTGTAGCCGTTCTTCTTGGCGAGAGCTGCCTTCTCGGGCGACGACACGGTGCCGATCACCTTGTAGCCGCGCGCCTTGGCCCACTGGCCGAAAAGCAGGCCGACGCCGCCGGCGGCGGCGTGGAACAGGATCGTGTCCCCCTTCTTCAGCCAGGCCTTGGGCGTATGATCGACCAGATACTCGGTGGTCATGCCCTTGAGCATGATTGCCGCGGCTTGCTCATCACTCACGCCCTTCGGAACGTGGACAAGCTGATCGACGCCCATCAGGCGTTCCTGGCAATAGGCGCCGAGCACGCCGCAATAGGCCACCCTGTCGCCTTTCTTGAAGCCTTTCACCCTGGGACCGACCTCCAGGATGACGCCCGCCGCCTCACGGCCGACGGCGTTGGGCAGTGGCGTCTGATAGAGGCCGGAGCGCGTATAGATGTCGATGAAATTCAGACCGATCGCGGTATGGCGGATCTTGACCTGGCCGGGTCCGGGCGAGCCGACCTCGACGTCGGCGAGCTGCATTTTCTCGGGACCGCCATTTTCGTGGATCAGGATCGACTTCGACATCTTGCTTCTCCCTCTGCCCGGTCGCTCCACGACCGAAGGGCGTCGAGTATAGTGACCGGCCCCTCATGCGCCAGCCTCAGGAGTAGCCTTCGCAATGACCATCAAAAGGCGCCGATTCGCACTCGCTGCAGCGTCCACGGCTATGGCCGCGCCGGCGCTGACCGGTCCGGCGCTCATCGGTTCAGCCAGGGGCCAGGACATCGCCTCGATCGTGCTGCGCAGCAACCGGGCAACCTACCGGCTGGTCACCATGGCGACCGGCCTGGTGCAGCCCTGGAGCATCGCCTTCCTGCCCGATAGCCGCCTGCTGATCACCGAGCGCCCCGGCCGCCTCAGGATCTTTGCCAATGGGTCGCTGTCGCGGACAGCGGTCTCGGGTGTGCCGGAAGTCTATGCCTCGGGCCAGGGCGGCCTGCTCG
This sequence comes from uncultured Alphaproteobacteria bacterium, assembly GCA_963923875.1. Classification (GTDB taxonomy): domain Bacteria; phylum Pseudomonadota; class Alphaproteobacteria; order Reyranellales; family Reyranellaceae; genus Reyranella. Next base: position 3,556 of record CAWUOG010000064.1, on the reverse strand, counting down.
ATGTCTGCCTGCATCCCAATTTCGCACAGAACAAGCTGATCTACCTCTCCTACGCCGGCGGGGCCGGCAGCGAGGTCGCCACGACCGTGGCGCGCGCGGAATGGACCGAAGGTGGACTGCGCAATGTCAGCGTGATCTTCCGCGGCTCCCCTGTGGCCGGGGGCCTGCATTTCGGTTCGCGCATCGCCTTCGACCGCGCCGGCCTGATGTACGTGACTTGTGGCGAGCGCTACCAGATGAAGCGCGCGCAGGACCTCAACGACCTCGCCGGCAAGGTAATACGGCTGAAAGACGACGGCAGCGTGCCGCCGGACAACCCCTTCGTCGGCAAGCCGGGCGCGCGGCCCGAGATCTTCACCTGGGGCCACCGTAATCCCCAGGGCCTCACCATTCATCCGGAGACCGGGAGGATCTGGGAAGTCGAGCACGGTCCGCGCGGCGGCGACGAACTCAATCTGCTGAAGCCCGGCGCCAACTACGGCTGGCCTCTCGCCACCTACGGCATCGACTACAACGGCTCGATCATCAGCCCGAACAAGACCCTGCCCGGCATGGAAGACCCGGTCCGCTACTGGGTGCCGTCGATCTCGCCCTGCGGCCTCGTATTCTACAGTGGCGACAAGTTCCCGGGCTGGAAGGGTTCGCTGTTCACCGGCGCGCTGTCGAGTTTCGCGCTCTACCGCATCGAACTCGATGGCGAGAAGTGGCGCAGCGAGGAGCTGCTGGTCGAGGGCCGGCTGCCTTACATCCGCGACGTGCGGCAGGGGCCGGACGGTCTGCTCTATCTCGTGACGCAGAGCGAGAACGGCAGCCTCTACCGCTTGGAACCCGTGTAATGGCGAGCCTCCGATGCTGATCCTGGCTTCGACCAGCCAGTCGCGCCGCGACCTGCTGACCAATGCGGGGCTGGATTTCGAGATCAGGGCGCCCGGCGTCGACGAGGACGAGGTCAAGCTGAGCCTCGTCGCCCGGAAGGCCGATGCCACGGCGATCGCCACCGCGCTGGCCGAGCTCAAGGCGACGCGCGTCTCGGCGCGCCATCCCGAGGCTTTCACCATCGGCGGCGATTCGACCCTGGCCTGCGACGGCCGGCTCTTCGACAAGCCACCGAGCATCGCCGCCGCGCGCGACCAATTGCTGGCACTACGCGGCAGGACCCACGAGCTCGTTTCGTCCGTGGTCGTCGCCCGAGGTGGCATCCGAATCTGGCATCACACCGAGCGGGCACGGCTCACCATGCGGCCCTTCAGCGAAAGCTTCCTGGATGCCTACCTGGAAGAGGCCGGCGAGAGCGTGACGACCTCGGTCGGCGCATATCGCCTGGAAAGCGTGGGCGCCAATCTGTTCAGCCGGATCGACGGCGACTACTTCACCATCCTCGGCCTGCCGCTGCTGCCGCTCTTGTCCTTCCTCGCCGGGCATGGCATCGGCCTTGGCGCATGAGTGCCTATGACAAGCTCCTGGCCGAAGCCGCTGGCCGTCCCTTCGCCGCCATCGTCGGCTGGCCGGTCGACCAGTCCCGCTCGCCCGCCCTGCACGGCTACTGGCTGAAGCAGCACGGCATCGCCGGCCACTACGGTCGCCTGCCGGTCGAGCCCAGGCGAGACGCGCTGGAAGCGCTGGTGGCGTTCCTGCGCAAGACGCCGAACGCGCGCGGCTGCAACCTCACCCTGCCGCACAAGATTGAGATCATGCCGCTGCTCGACCGCATCCATCCCGATGCAGCGCGCATCGGCGCGGTGAACACGGTGATCAAGCATGCCGACGGCACGCTCGAGGGCCGCAACAGCGACGGACTGGGCTTCCTGGCCTACCTCCAGCTCAGCGTCCCCAAATGGAAGCCTGATGTCGGCCCGGTCGTCGTGTTGGGCGCGGGCGGCGCTGCGCGTCCCATCGTCTGCGCCCTGATGGATGCGGGCGTGCGCGAGTTGCGCTTGATCAATCGCACGCGCGAACGTGCGGAGGAACTCGCCAAGGCTTTCACGCCCAGCGATGGCCGCAAGATCGTGGTCGGCAACTGGGACGAGCGTGCCAACGCGCTGGAGGGCGCCTCGCTGCTGGTCAATTCGGCCGCCGTCGGCATGACCGGCAAGCCGCCGCTGGAGATCGATCTGGCGAAGCTGCCGACCGGCGCCGTGGTCGACGACATCGTCTACATCCCGCTCGAGACCGATCTGCTGGCCCGCGCCCGCGCGCGCGGCAACATTTGCGTCGATGGGCTCGGCATGCTGCTGCACCAGGGCCGCTTGGGCTTCAAGGCCTGGTTTGGCGCCGACCCGCAGGTGAGCGACGAGCAGCGCAAGCAGGTACTGGCGGCGTGAGCCCGACCGGCGATCCATCTTCCAATCCGCCGGAAGGATTCAAGCCGCTGTTCCGCAGCAGCCCATTCCTCGACCACAACGGACCGTTTTTCTTCCGGGAGAAGGGCGACGGCACCTTCGTGGTCGGGCTGCGCATCCAGCCCAAGCACGCCAATGCCCGCGGCATCGCCCATGGCGGCATCCTGATGACAATGTGTGACATCGCGCTGGGCTACCGAACGACCCGCAGCCAGACGCCCAACCCGATGCTGACCACGGCGAGCGTGAAGACAGATTTTGCGGGCTCCGCGAAGATCGGAGACTGGGTGGAAGCCCACGTCGACGTCCAGAAGGTCGGCGGACGGCTGGCCTTTGCGAATTGCTATCTGATGGTCGCGGACGAGCGCATCGTGCATGCGTCGGCCGTGTTCGCCCGGACGGGGGATCGGCCAGCGTCTTAGTTGGGGGCGCGCCACTCCAGTGGCGCGACCATGAGTTCTTATCCGTTCTGCACGGCGCGGGTTCCCGGCGTTGATTACAACGCCAGCCGCCCGCCGGGCGCGCGTTAGCGCGCGCCCCTATTGATTCATCGAACCAAAGAAGTCCTGGTTGGTCTTCGCCGTGCGCAGCTTGTCGAGCAGGAACTCGATCGCGTCGACGGCGCCCATCGGCATGAGGATGCGGCGCAGCACCCACATCTTCGACAGCGTCGCACGGTCGACCAGCAGCTCTTCCTTGCGGGTGCCCGACTTGGTGATGTCGATTGCCGGGAAGGTGCGCTTGTCGGCGACCTTGCGGTCCAGGATGATTTCCGAGTTACCGGTGCCCTTGAACTCTTCGAAGATGACTTCGTCCATGCGAGAGCCGGTGTCGATCAGCGCCGTGGCGATGATGGTGAGCGAGCCGCCTTCCTCGATGTTGCGCGCCGCGCCGAAGAAGCGCTTCGGCCGCTGCAGCGCGTTGGCATCGACACCGCCGGTCAGCACCTTGCCCGAGCTCGGCACGACCGTGTTGTAGGCACGACCCAGACGCGTGATCGAATCCAGCAGGATCACGACGTCGCGCTTGTGCTCGACAAGGCGCTTGGCCTTCTCGATCACCATTTCGGCAACGGCGACGTGCCGGCTGGCCGGTTCGTCGAAGGTCGAGCTCACGACCTCGCCCTTTACCGTGCGCTGCATATCGGTCACTTCCTCCGGCCGCTCGTCGACGAGCAGCACCATGAGGTAGACCTCGGGATTGTTGGCAGTGATGGC
>CAWUOG010000063.1:0-12301 GCA_963923875.1 uncultured Alphaproteobacteria bacterium | reverse complement strand
GCGTGCTGTTGAAGGAAGCCGCCAAGGACTTCTACAGCGCCGAGGCACAGACCTTTCCTACCTTGCTGCCCGACACGGTGATCCAGATCGCAGGCGTCGCGGTGTCGCTGACCCAGCTCGGCGTGCTGGCTGTGGCACTGGTGTCGATCGCGCTGCTGCAGTGGTTCCTGGCCGGCACGCGCACCGGCCGGCAGATGCAGGCCACGGCACAGAACCCGACGGTCGCCCGCATCCTCGGCGTGCCGGTCGAGCGCATGATCCTCTACACCTTCCTGATCAACGCAGCGCTTGCCGCGCTCGCCTCGATCCTGATCTCGCCGATCTATCTGGCGAAGTTCTCCAATGGCGAGACGCTCGGCCTTATCGCCTTCGTGGCGGCGATCGTCGGCGGCTTCAACCAGGTGCGCGGCGCGATCGCGGGCGGCCTGCTGATCGGCGTGCTCGACAATCTCGCGGCCGCCTATGTCTCGACCGCCTATCGCCAGGCCATTCCCCTGATCCTGCTGGTGCTGATCATCCTGTTCCGCCCGCAGGGTCTGCTCGGCCGCAAGGAAGAGCGCGCGGTATGAGTACAAGGCGCACCCTGCTGGTCGGTCTCGGCCTGCTGGTCGTCCTGGCGCTGGTACCGGCCGATCTGACCGGGCTCGGCCTGCCCTATGCAGGCCTCAAGCGCTACGGCACCTACATCCTGACCCTGTGGCTGGTGACGGCGATCGCCGCCATGGGCGTCAATCTGATCGTGGGCTATGCCGGCCAGGAGACGCTGGCCCAGGCGGCGTTCGTCGGCATCGGCGCCTACCTGACCGCGATCACCCAGAAACATGGCTGGCCGTTCGGCCTGTCGTTCGCGGCTTCGGGGCTGGTCACGTTCGTGATCGGCATCGCGCTCGGCTTCCCCGCCCTGCGCGTCCAGAAGCACTACCTGGCCTTCGTCACGCTCGCCTTCTCGGTGCTGTGCTGGCTGGTTTTCCGCAATGAGTCGGCGATCACCGGCGGTGTCATGGGCATCCGCGACATCGAGCGGCCGGTCCTGTTCGGACTGAAGCTGCGCAATGCGCAGAACTTCTACTGGTTCGTGCTGGCGATCGCCTCGATCATGACCTTCGTGCTGTGGTGGATCCTGCGCTCGCCCTGGGGTCGCGCCTTCACCGCGTTGCGCGAGAATCCGCTGCGCGCCGAGAGCCTGGGCGTCGACGTCCGACTCTACACGCTGCTCGCCTTCGCGCTCGGCAGCGCCTACGGCGGCATGGCGGGCAGCCTCTATGCGCCGCTGGTCGAATTCATCGACCCCAGCCCGTTCGCCCTGGGCCCGTCGCTGCTGTTCATGCTGATGGTCGTGGTCGGCGGCGCCGGCACCTTCGTCGGTCCCTTCGTCGGTGCGGCCGTCGCCGTGCTGCTGCCGGAATGGCTGCGCGCCTGGGAGACCTGGTACCTGCTGATCTACGCCGCCCTGGTGATGATCCTGATGGCCGTGTTTCCCGGCGGCATTGTCGGACTGGTGTCCCGCCTGCTCTCGGCCCGGAGGCAGGCATGACCGCCCGGCTGCAGGTGCGCGACATCGAGAAGTCGTTCGGCGGCGTGCAGGCCGTGCGCGGCGTCAGCTTCGACGTTCACGAAGGCGAGATCCTGGGCGTGATCGGCCCCAACGGCTCGGGCAAGTCGACGCTGTTCAACTGCATCCTGGGACAGCTCGTCCCGAGCCGGGGCTCGGTCTCCGTCGACGGCCGCGACGTCACCGGGCTGCGGCCGTCGGAGCTCAATCGCCTCGGCGTCTCGCGCACCTTCCAGCTGCTGCAGGTGTTTCCGCGGCTCACGGCGCGCGAGAATCTGATCCTCGCCGGGCAGGAGCATCGCGGCTCCAGGCTCGGCCGCCTGTTCGGCGCAACCGATGCCGGTCTCGGCGCCGAGGCCGATCGCATGCTCGAGTTCTTCCGCCTCGACGCGCTGGCCGGCGAGCTGGCCGGCAGCCTGAGCTACGGCCAGCAGAAGCTGCTCGATGCCGCGATGGCCTTCATGGCGGGATCGAGGCTCGTGCTGCTCGACGAACCGGCGGGCGGCGTCAATCCGACCATGCTGGCGGGGCTTCGCGACCGGCTGGCCGCGATCAACCGCGAGGCGCGCGCCACGTTCGTGGTTATCGAGCACAACATGGAGTTCGTGATGGCGCTGTGCACGCGCCTGATCGTGCTTGCCGAAGGCCGCATCATCGCCGAGGGAACACCCGCCGAGGTGCGGGCCAATCCGGCGGTGATCGAAGCCTATCTGGGCCATTGACCATGGCGGACGATACCATCCTCACCCTGCAGGACGTGGTCGCCGGCTACGGCCGCATGACCATCCTCAACGGCCTTTCGGCCGCGATCCGGCGCGCCAAGATCACCACCGTGATCGGCCCCAACGGCGCGGGCAAATCGACCCTGTTCAAGACGGTATTCGGACTGCTCGGCGTGCGCTCGGGCAAGGTGACCTTCGACGGCCAGGACACGACCTCGCTGTCGCCGCGGCGCATGCTCGATGCCGGCATGTGCTACGTGCCGCAGGGTCGCAATCTCTTTCCCGAGCTGTCGGTACGGCACAATCTCGAGCTGGGCGGCGTGGCGCTGAGCGATCAGAGCCGGCTCGGTGCGCGGGTGGATGCGATGATGGACCGTTTCCCGATGCTGCGGGAAAAGGCCGACGCGCAGGCCTCGACCCTGTCGGGCGGCCAGCAGAAGCTGCTGGAAGTGGCGCGCGGCCTGTTGCTCGATCCCAAGCTGGTCCTGATCGACGAGCCGTCGATCGGACTGTCGCCGCTGATGGTCGAGGAAGTGTTCGCGATCCTGAAGGGCTTGCGTGATTCGGGCGTCACCATCCTGCTGATCGAGCAGAATGCACGGCAGGCGCTGGCGATTTCCGACCACGGCCTGGTGCTGGAACAGGGTCAGACCCGCATCGAGGACAGCGCGGCCGCCATCCTGGCCGATCCGCGCATTGCCCAGCTCTTCCTGGGCGGCGGCCTGGCGGCCTCCGGAGACAAGCCATGACCCTCCCGCGCTATCTGGTCGGCCTGATCGGGGCCCATATCGGCCGTTCACTGTCGCCGGCACTGCACGAAGACGGCTTCGCGGCACTGGGCTCCAGCGGACACTATCATCTGATGGATTCCGAGGACGGCCGAGGGCGCAAACTGCCCGACATGCTGGCGGCGGCACGCACCGCCGGCTTTGCCGGCGTCAACGTCACGTTTCCGTTCAAGGAAGCGGTACTCGCCCTGCTCGACCAGGTCTCACCCGAAGCGCAGCAGATCGGCGCGGTCAACACGGTGGTGTTCGACAAGGCCGGGCGGACAACCGGCCATAACACCGACCGGTCGGGCTTTCGCGCCGCGTTCGCCGAGACGTTCGGCAAGGACGCCGTCCGAGGAGCGCCCGTGCTGCAACTGGGCGCCGGCGGCGCCGGCCGCGCCGTCGCCTTCGCGATGATGGATCTCGGCGCGCGGCCGCTCCGCCTGTTCGATCGTGAGATGGCGCGGGCAAGAAAGCTTTGCGCCGACCTGGTCGTGCGATTCGGCTCCGGCTGCTGCGAGGTGCTCGACGCCCCGGAGCCTGCGATCGCCACGTCGGCGGCGATCGTCAATGCGACGCCGGTCGGCATGTGGAGTCATCCCGGCCTGCCGATGCCGACCGATCGCATCGAGGCCCGCCATCTCGTGGTCGATGTGATCTACACGCCGCTGGAGACCGAATTCCTGCTGGCTGCCAAGGCCCGGGGCTCCCGCACCATGGGCGGTGCCGGCATGTGCGTGCACCAGGCCGCGGAAGCGTTCCGTCATTTCACCGGCCACGCCGCCGACGTCGAGCGCATGCGGCGCACCTTCGCGGCGGCCTGTGCCAAACAGGCAACCGACCCCCAGGAGGAGGCGCCTTGAAGGGCGCCACCGCCGACGGCGTGCCCTGATCCCTTTCCGGGTCGCTATTTCCTGGCGCCCGGCAGGAAATCGTCGAGCGGCACGCCAAAGCTGTTGAGTGCCCACGACACGAGGTTGTACTGGCCGACGGTGAAGACCGCGTCCATCAGCTGCTCGGTCGAGTACTTCTTCGACAGCGCCGCCCAGGTCGCGTCGGACACCACCGAGTTTTCATAGAGGTCGTCGGCGACCTGCAGCAAGGCGGCTTCTTCCGGGGTCCAGCCCTTGGCCATGGGACCTTCCTTGAGCCGCTCGACGTCGGCATCGCTGACGCCGCCACGCTTGGCGATCAGTTCGTGCTGGGCGAATTCGTACTCGGCCTGGTTCAGCCAGCCGATGCGCAGGATCAACAATTCGCGATCCCGGAACGGCAGCGTCTGCTTGCCGAGAATGTGGCCGGCAAAAGGCGTCCAGCGCTTGACGAGTTTGGGATGGTGCGCCAGCACCTTGAAAATGTTGAATATGCGGCCGTTCATCGCGTTCTTTTCAACGGCCTCCCGGTCTTCCGCCGCCATGGTCGACAGGTCGCGCATTGGGATGCGCTGCTTTCGCTGGATCATCGTGATTCCTCCACAGTCGCACCGTAACATGCCTTCCTCGCATGTCGTTCCCCCTCAATAGACGCCGCTTTCTGCTGGGCGGCACCGCACTCGGCGCGACGTCCTCGCGCGCCGAAGCGCAGTGGGCCCTGGAGCAGTCCGAGGTGACCCTGGCGGAGACCGCCACCATCGACGGACGATTCTGGGACACGCCGTTCCAGGGCGGCACGACGGTCGATGCCGTTCATCGCTCGGTGCTGCTGCGCTTTCCGTCGGCGGCCGAGGAGATCGCCAATCTGCTCCGGCGCGGCAAGGTGCTCGCCAAGGCCGAGTTGGCGTTCAGCTACAGCGGCTACGAGATCGTGCCCGAAGGCTATGTCTGCCGCGACGGCCTCGGCCGCAAGGTCTGGACCGACGATCCACCGACCTGGCATCTGCAGGCCTGGGCGCTGCGCCAGCCGTGGAAGTCCGATGCGAAATCCGGCCCGACCTTCAACGCCAACGTCAACGGCCTGCGCAACTGGAGCCGGTACGGCGCCGCCGACACCGGCCGCGACCGGATCGACGGGCTGTTCGAGCCGCAGGAACTGTCGATCAGCGCGCGCGAAGCGCGGTTCGACTTCACCAGGCTTCTCTCGACGCCGTTGATCGAGCGCGATGCGGGCGCACGGCTGCGCTGGCTGGAGCAATGCGGCTTCCTGCTGCGCAAGCTCGAGACCTACGATTCGCGCTACCGCGCGCCGGGCGACGCCTATGAATGGGCCATGCCGACCGGCGGCCATGGCCTGCGTTTCACAGCGCCGCGACTGATCCTGAATCTGCGGCGGCTCGCCAACGGGGGCACGGTATCGGTCGTCCTGCCGCCGACGATGCGGCACGACTGGGAGATGGGCAAGCCGGACGCTTCCGTGCCGACCGCGATCATGCCGACCCTGGGACAGATCACCGACCGGGTTCGCAAGGCACTGACCGTCGAAGGTACGCGCACGGAGTGGGAGCTGCGGCGCATCTCCGAGCTGCGCCATGTCGGCGGCGACAATGTCAGCGCCTGGGCCAATGTCGGTGGCGAGAAGGACTACAAGGAATATCTCCGGCGCATCGCCGACACGCTCGCCATGCCGCCGCGCTACTGGATGGGCTGGGAGGTCGCCGACATCGTCCTGACCTGGTTCGTCTTCAGGGACATATTGGCACCGCCGGTCCAGGATCACCTGAAGAACTACTGGCGCGGCTGGCTGCAGCCCGAGCTGCAGACCAACGCCTTCGTCCATCCGCAGAGCCCCGACGCCATCGACTACTGGAAGCGCAACCGCGACTGGCGCGGCCGCGCCTCGTTCTTCCGGGCGGGCTACTGCTACGCCGTCAGCACGCAGAACTTCAACCACACGGCCGCGATGGGCGCGCTGCTGGGCGGCGCCATGATCGGCTCCGAAAATGCCATGGGTGACGGCCGGCACGGGCTGGAAGCGCTGCTGCTGCGCTTCTGGTCGTTCTTCGACGGCGGCACGCAGGAGATGCTCGACCCGTACTACCTGTCGATCACGCTCAGTGCCCAGAAGATGTTCGCCGACTACGGGCCGCAGCCGGCCGACCGGCTGATGGGGCGGATCCTGGTCGATCGTACGATGGAGCTGCTGGTCAGCGTGTATCACTCGCAGACCCGCCGCCTGATCGCCGCCTCCAACCGCGCGCGCATGTCCGGGATCTTCGTCGAGCAGGACGGCATCTACGGCGCCCTGCACACGCTTTCAAAGGATGGCGCGGTGAACTATCTCGACCAGCAGGCGCCCGGAAAGGTCCAGGGCATGCCGGCCTGGGGCTACGACTTCCCGCCTGGCCGGGTCGCGATCCAGGCGCAGGCGGCACCGTGGGGACCGTCCTGGCTCGCAGGCCTGATCGACGACAAGCCGGTGGGTTTCGAGGAGACCTCGACCGAAACCACGCGCGGCAATTTCCGGCCGCCGCTGTGGCGGCGCACCTGGCTCGGCAAGTGGTGCGGCCTCGGCAGTGCCGACATCAGGGGCGGCACGGTCGATGTGCTGGCCCATTGGGTGCGCAAGCCCGAGAAGGCGAAGCGACTGGAAGACCTCGGCTCGCTCACGGTGCGCTACTGCGCCAACAAGCCCGACCTGGTGACGACCGGCGGCGGCATCACGGCCCAGGCCGGCCTCACCCTGACCTATCAGAGCCGCAACCGCGCCATCGTCTTCGCCAAGCCGCACGGCAATCGCCAGCGTTTCCTCGATGCCGCCGGCAACGAGGTCTCGCAGCTCGCCACGGTGATCGGCCTGTGGAATTTCAATGCGGCCCCGAACTGGGAGATCAGGATCGACGATCGCAAGGTCGAGACCCTGCCGCAGCGCGCCACGAGCCAGCAGAAGATCCTGATCCGCGACGGCGTCACCTATCTCGCCATACGGCCCCTGCCGGCCAGCGACCTGGGGCGCGACGCCGAGATCGAGATCGGCCGCGGTGGTGGCGGCAAGGCCGACCCGACCGGCGCGGAAGTCGCGCCGGCACTGATCGTGTCCCTGTTCAACATGCGCAGCGGCCGGGCAAAGCCGGTCGGCGATCTCGACATGCGCACCATCGGCAGCCGTACCTATGGCGGCTTCGTGCTGGAGATCGGCGATGCCGAACAACACGGCAGCTTCGACGCCTTCGCCCGGCACATCGACGCCACCGAGCTCAAGGCAACCTGGAGCGAGGACGACAAGCGGATGGACGTCGTCTATCGCAGCGGCGGCGATACGATGGAGGCCGGCTTCGGTACCGATTTCGGCCAGCCTGCCGAGCAGCACTACGTGATCAATCCCAGCACGCAGGAGAAGGCGATCCCGTACCGCCGCCTGAACGGCCAGTGGCCGTATCTGCCGCCGGGCCTGGAGCGCGATACCGGCTGGTCGCAACAAGGCACGACCGGCCGGCTCGAGAAGAACGGCGCGGTGCTGACGGGCGAGGCCGGCCGCAAATCCTATCTGCTGGCCGATCCCAAGAGCGGCGCCGTGGTCGGCTACAACCCTCTGCCCGATCCGCAGTCCTTCAAGCTCACCAGCCGGGACGGCGCGAGCTTCGCCGCTGACGGCAAGGTGGGGCTGCTGCGGCTGGAATACCGGCCGTGGTCTCGCGAGGTCGAGATCTCCTACGCCCCCAAGCCCGACCAGAATGGCTCGGACATGGCGCGCAGCATCGCGATCGAAGGCATGACCGAAGCGCCGACCGTCACCTTGAATGGCAGAAAAGTCGATGCGGCCCGCGCCGACAAGGGCTTCCAGGTTGCTCTCTCATGAAGCTGGCCGGACCAAAGCCACGGCTGCGACGCGCCGATTTCCTGAAACTCGCGGGCGCCTCAGCACTGGCCGACCCGGCTCATGCCCAGACACAGACACCGCCCGGAGGCCGCATGGACAAGCGCAAGATTCCCTCGACCGGCGAGATGCTGCCGGTGATCGGCTGCGGCACCTGGCAGACGTTCGATATCGGCGCGACGCCGGGCGAGCGCGCACCGCGCGCCGAGGTGCTGAAGGCGCTGTTCGAGGCGGGCGGTTCAGTGGTCGACAGTTCGCCGATGTACGGCCGCGCCGAGGGCGTGGTCGGCGACCTGCTGGCCGAGTCCGGGGAGCGGACGAAGGCCTTTATAGCCACCAAGGTCTGGACGTCCGGCAAGGAGCAGGGCATCGCGCAGATGCAGCAATCGATGAAGCTGCTGCGCGCCAACCCACTCGATCTGATGCAGATCCACAATCTGCTCGACTGGCAGGCGCACCTGCCGACGCTGCGTACCTGGAAGAAGGACGGCCGACTTCGCTATATCGGTGTCACGCACTACACCGAAAGCGCGCACGATTCGCTGCTTGCCATCGTACAGCGCGAGACGCTCGACTTCCTGCAGATCAATTACGCCCTCGACGACCGCGGCGCCGAACGGCGCCTGCTGCCGGCGGCGCGCGACAGGGGCGTCGCCGTGATCGTCAACATGCCGTTCGGCGGCGGCGGGCTGTTGCGCAAGCTCGCAAGTCGCAAGCTGCCGGACTGGGCCGGCGAGATCGGCTGCAGCAGCTGGGCCCAGATCCTGCTGAAGTTCGTGCTGGCAAACCAGGCCGTGACCTGCGTGATTCCCGGCACCAGCCGCCCCGAACACATGCGCGACAATGCGCAGGCCGGCAGCGGCCCCCTGCCCGACGGCGCCTTGCTGAAGCGGATGACGATCGAACTCGTCGGCTAACGGGAGGCCTCGATCTCATCGACCTGCAGATGACGGCCCTTGCGGTCGAAGAACATGCCGCGATTGAGCGCCAGCGGATCGGCGGTGACCGAAGCCTCGATATCCCTGAGCTTGTTGCGTGCCACCGAGTCGATCAACGGCCCATCGGCACCGAGGCCGACGAAGAACGCGACCGCATCCCACGCTGTGCGCGCACCGTCGAGCAGTGCGACCATCTGGACCCAGCTCATGTCGTCGCCGATCATCTGGGCGTAAGTCGACTTTACCGCCGCGACCTGCTCGCCGGAGGTCCGCACCAGTACGATGAAAATCGTGAAGGCGCCGGTGTCGGCAAACTGCGCGGCGAGCCATTTCTCGAAATCGGTCTTCACGAGAGCAGCCGTCTCTAGAACTCGACGACCGGCGTCGGCGGGACGTAACGTTCGTAGACCTGCAGAAACGGCTGGCCGCGATCCTGCTCATACCAGGCCTCGAAGGCCCGAAAGGCGTCGATCGGGTCGGAGGGCGGTGGCGGCGGATCCTTGCCCTCCTCGACCGCGACCGGATGGAGGTGATCGTGCAGCGCCTCGGCGATCGGCCGCAGGGCCGCGATCAGCGGTTGCCCGCCTTCGCCCAACTCAGCCAGCCCGGTCTCGACCCAGCCGATCTCGCGGAACAGCGCCACCAGCTGGCGTTCGATCGACGCTTCGCGCTCGGGTTCTGTGGCAGCGGCGCGCGCCATGTCCGACAATGCATTGAGGCGGCGCCAGGCGAAAGCACGGGCACGCTCGGCCGCCTTGATCTGGGCATCGACGCTGGCGCGCACCGAGCGCTCGTTGGTCTCGGCCTGGGTACAATCGGCCTGCAGGCGGGCAATGAAGCTATCGGCGGCGCTGGGCATGTTGCGGCAACCCTATCATGGCAACGGTCGTTCGGCGCGACGGTGGGCTTCCGCGCGCTGCGAGACCCGGGTGTGGGCACGTGCCTCACGCAGGAAGCCCGCAGCCAGTTCGCCGGCCCCGCCCATCTCCGCCCGAAGCAGCCAGTGCAAGGCCTCGACCGGATCGCGTATCACGCCCTGACCCGACAGGTAGGCCGCCCCCAACATGGCCTGTGCCTCCGGGTGGCCGAGACGCGCGGCCTTGCCCCACCATTCGGCAGCTCGCACGGCGTCACGGACGGTGCCGAGGGCGTTGTGGTGCATGTCCCCCAGCCGCGCCATGGCAGCCACCCGGCCCTGCGCGGCCGCCTTGCCGGCCCATTCGAGCGCCCCCGCGTAATCCTGCGGGCAGCCGCCGCCTACCAGCTTCATCCACGACAGCGTGTCCTGCGCGTCGAGATCGCCTTGCCGGGCGGCGCGTTCGTACCAGACCGCCGCTTCGACGTGGTCCTGCGGCACGCCCCAACCCTCGAAGTAGCAGAGCGCAAGATTACGCTGGCCGCCGACGTCGCCCTGCTCCGCCGCGCGCCGCAGCCAGAGTACGGCCTTGTCCGGATCGCGTTCGACGCCACGCCCCTCGAGAAAGGCCGCACCCATGTTGCTCTGGGCGCGCGCGTTGCCCTCGTGCGCGAGCGGCGCCCAGAGATCGAGCGCGATACCTGCATCGCCCGCGTTCCACGCGGCCAGCGCCTCGGCCATGCGCCGCTCTGCCGAGGCCGGACGCGAGAAGAGTCTGCCGATCCACGACATCGGACGCGCCTAGCTGTTTGTCGGCTCCTGCACGCCGAGCAGGAAGGGATTGGCGACCCGCGCGAACCCTTCCTCGCCGACCAGCAGGTCGAGCCCGAGCGAGGCCAGATCGTCGGCCAGCGGCTCCAGCGGCTTGGCGGCCTCGAGGAAGAAGACCTTGGAATAGCCGTGGCAGGCCTCGCAGCATTCGGCGCGCAGGAACGTCGTGCCGGCGAGCTGGCGATAGGAAATCTTGTCGGTCGAGCCGCAATGAACACAGCGCGACCGCACGTAGCGCCAAGAGGTGGCGCAGAGCGAGCAGTGCAGGTGACGGTGGCCGAACTTGGTGCCGCCCGGCGACACCAGACCGGCGAGTGCAGGCGAGCCGCAGCTCGGGCACTCGCCCGTCTCGGGCCGGTCGCCCCGCAGGTCCTCTCTGTCGATCAGGGCGGCCATGCGCGTCCACACGACTTGAAGGGCTGCCGCGACGAACACGGACCGTGCCGCCTCGGTCGGCAGGATTTCGCCGCTGAGGAACCGGTCGGCCATTGCCTCGAGATCCTCCGGTCGAGCTTTGGCCAGCGCGGCGCGCGCCTGGCGAGCGGGCTCCGGCAATGCCGTCTCGTCGACCGAAGCCAGCAGACGAGCTAGCGCCGCCTGCCAACTCGGATCGCGCGGCCATTGGGCCGGATCGACCGGCGCGCGGCCGGCTTTCTTCGCCTTGGCAAGCTCTGTTGGCCCCGGCAGGACGCCCGGTGGCAGCTGCCCGAGGGCCGCCTGCTGGGCGTCGACAAGGGCCGCCACCATGCGCAGGAAAGCTTCCAGCTCGTGGCCGGGCGCCAGCTCGCGCAGCCGCGCGGCGCGGCGCACGAAGACGGTCGAGAGATCGGGCGACCGCACGCGATCGCTCTCGGCGATCTCGCCCAGCGTGTTTTCGCCGTAACCTGACGGAGGGAGGGCGGAACCGCCGCTGCTCAGGGCTTGCCGACTTCCTGGCGGAACCACTTGCGATGATGCTTCCACGCCCAGCCGCCGCTGACCGAGCCCCGAGTCATGGCACGCAGCGTGCCCTTGACCCAGATGACGGCATAGACGTGCACGATCCAGATCAGGATCGCGGCGACCGCGGCCAGCGCATGCGCGACGGCCGACCAGCGCTTCTGCTCGATGGTGGTGTATTCGGCGAAGTAGAAGTCCCACAGCACGATGCCGCTGCAGAACAGCACGACGATCAGGAGCGACTGGCCCCAGAAGACCAGCTTCTGGCCGGCATTGTACTTGCCGAGCTCGGGCAGTTCCTCGTCCTTGGCGTTGATCACCTTGCCGATGTTCTTCATCCACACCGTGTCTTCCGGCTTCCAGAAGTTGAGCGCGAAGAAGCGGATGAACAGGCCGAGGAAGCTGATGGCCAGCACCACCCCGATCCAGGGATGAATGATGCGGGTCATCTGGCCGCCGCCGAACAGGGCGGTGAGGAAGAAGAGCGAAGGATGGAACAGCGCCAGCCCGCTCAATGCCAGGAGCACCAGCGAGACGGCGGTGATCCAGTGGTTGATGCGAGCGGCGGTGGTGTAGCGGCTGACGGGTTTGGCTTCCACCGTTACGCCCCCTTGGTCTTTTCGAGTCTGGTCGCCTCTTCCTCGTCATGCTCGCTGACGCGGTTGGGGCCCTTGGTGACGTAGTGCATCAGGCCGAACACGCCGGCGAAGGCGATGGCGGCCAGGGACAGCGGCTTCATCACGCCCTTCCACACGCCGATCAGCGGGCTGATGCGCGGGTTGTCCGGCAGGCCCGAATAGAGGGACGGCTTGTCGTTATGGTGCAGCACGTACATCACGTGCGTGCCGCCGACGCCCGGCGGATCGTAGAGGCCGGCATTGTTGAAGCCGCGCGACTTCAGGTCGGTGATGCGCTTGTTGGCGTGGGCGATCATGTCGGCCTTG
>CAWUOG010000062.1:0-12473 GCA_963923875.1 uncultured Alphaproteobacteria bacterium | reverse complement strand
CACGTCCGCGATGGTGCGGGGCTTGGGCCTGATCTCGTCGCCGCGGTCAAGGAGCGTGTGGCCACCGTCGTGATGCCATCGTTCAGGGTGGCCTTCGATCGCGTCGGCAGCTTCCGCAATGGTGCATTCGTTCTGCGCGGTGATGCCGGAATGATGGGGCTGGAAGTCCTGCACCAGCGTCTCAGCGACGCCTTCGACGGCAGGCCCGCTTCGGCGCGTCCCTTCACGCCTCATGTCACTCTCCTGCGCGATCGCGAATGTGTCGAAGATCACGCCATCGAGCCGATCGTGTGGACCGTGGGCGAGGTCGTGCTCTTGCACAGCCCGGTCGGCAAGACAGAACATCATCTTTTGGCACGTCTGCCGCTGGCCTGAGGGAGGCCGCGGCCGCCCGCCTGTAGCCCTATGAGTTCAGCCGGAATCAGCTGAACTCATGATGCCCGTCGAAACGAGCATTCCGCTCTAGTGGGCCGGCTTCTTGTCCTTGGCGATCGCGGCGTCGCCGGCCACCCACTGTCCGTTCATCGTGCAGGACGGTAGCGCCAGCTGGATCAGTCCTTCACCGTGCGCCTCGGGTGCAGGCAGTGTCTCGGGGTTCTCGCCCGGGAAGGCTTCCTTGCGCATGCCGGTGCGGGTGGCGCCGGGATTGTAGAGATTGACCCGAATCTTGGTGTGCTCGATTTCGGCGGCGTAGATGCCGGCCAGCATTTCCAGTGCCGCCTTGCTGGCCGCGTAGGCGCCCCAGTAGGGAACGGCACGGCGGGTCACGCCGGAGGTGACGAAGATGGCGCGGCCGGCGTCGGAGCGGCGCAGCAACGGATCCATCGAGCGGATCAGGCGCCAGTTGGCGGTCACGTTGACCGCCATCACCTTCTCGAAGATCGCGGGCTCGATGTGGCCCAAGGGGGCCAGCATGCCGAGCAGTCCGGCATTGCCGAGCAGCACGTCGATCCGGCCGAATCTCTCGTACAGGGCGGCACCCAGGCGGTCGATCCCGGGGCCGTCGGTGATGTCCAAGGGAACCAGTGTCGCCGTTCCGCCGGCCGCCTTGATCTGGTCGTCGACCGCCTCGAGCCCGCCCACGGTGCGCGCCACCAGTACGCAATGGGCGCCCTCGCGCGCATAGGCGAGGGCGGCAGCGGCACCCAGTCCGCGCGACGCGCCGGTGATCAGCGCGATGCGGTCCTTCAGGCGCATCGGATTCAGGCCGGTTCGGCGAGAAAGGAGAGCTGGCGGTCTTCCAGGCCCATCTGGTCGTCGAGCGAAACAGGATAGTCGCCGGTGAAGCAGGCGTCGCAGAACCCGGGCGCTTTCGCGTCGCGCCCGGTCATGCCCATGGCCCGGTAAAGGCCATCGATCGAAATGAAGGCGAGCGAATCGACCTTGATGAACTTGCCCATGCCGGCGACGTCGTAGTGCGAGGCCAGCAGCTTGTCCTTGTCCGGCGTATCGATGCCGTAGAAACACGGATCGGTGGTCGGCGGGGCGGCGATGCGCATGTGCACCTCGCGGGCGCCGGCTTGCCGCACCATCTCGACGATCTTCATCGAGGTCGTGCCGCGCACGATCGAATCGTCGACCAGGATGACACGCTTGCCCTCGATCAGGGCGCGATTGGCGTTGTGCTTCAGGCGCACACCGAGATGGCGGATGTGGTCGGCCGGCTCGATAAAGGTGCGGCCGACATAGTGGTTGCGGATGATGCCCAGTTCGAAGGGCAGGCCCGACTGCTGGGCGTAGCCGATTGCCGCCGGCACTCCGGAGTCCGGCACCGGCACCACGACGTCGGCCGGCACCGGGCTTTCCTTGGCGAGTTCGGCGCCGATCTTCTTGCGTGCTTCGTAGACGCCGACGCCCTCGATCTTGCTGTCGGGGCGGGCGAAGTAGATGTGCTCGAAGACGCAGAAGCGGCGGGGCTGCTTGGCCCACGGCTTGATCGAGCGCAGCCCGTTGCCGTCGACGATCACGATCTCGCCCGGCTCGACGTCGCGCACGAAGCGGGCCCCCAGGATGTCGAGCGCGACGCTCTCGGAGGTCACGATCCAGGCATCCTCAAGTCTACCGATGCAGAGCGGGCGGATGCCCATCGGATCGCGGACGCCGAGCAGCGCCTCGTTGGTCAGCATCAGCAGCGAGTAGGCGCCCTTGACCTTGCCGAGCGCGTCGATCACGCGGTCGACCACGGTCGAATAGTTGGAGCGGGCGATCAAATGGTTGATCACTTCGGTGTCGGTCGTCGACTGGAACAGGCAGCCCATCCGTACCAGTTCCTTGCGCAGGAGGTAGGCATTGGTCAGGTTGCCGTTGTGGGCGAGCGCCAGGCCGCCGAAATCGAAGTCGGCGAAGATCGGCTGGATATTTCGGTCGGAGGATCCGCCGGTCGTGGCGTAGCGATTATGGCCGATCGCGGCGTAGCCCTTCAGGGTCTCGATGACTGACTGTTCGCCGAAGATGTCGCCCACGAGGCCGGCAGCACGGTGATTTTGGAAATGGCGGCCGTCGAATGTGACGATCCCGGAGGCTTCCTGGCCGCGGTGCTGCAGGGCGTGCAGTCCCAAGGCGGTGTGCGCGGCGGCATCGCTGGTTCCGTAGATGCCGAACAGCGCGCACTCCTCGCGAAACTTGTCGAGGGTTTCGGGGCGCATGGGGTTGGGCACGGCGGGGTTATATCTGGGAGGGGTCCCCCGCGTCATCAAGGATAACTTACTGCGGCGGTTTGACGTTCTGCAGCGCCTTGGCCGCATCGGCCGGCGAGGGCACCGAAATGTTGGCCGGATCGAGCGTTCCAGGCCGCTGCAGGCGGGTCCTGAAGCCTGGCGGCAGCCACGGTTCGACGAAATTGGCCATTTCCTTGATCATCGGGAAGGTCGCGCCGCCCTCGACCGGGGCGGGCAGGCTCTTCGGCCCCAGGTAGCTGTAGAACAGGAACGCCGTACCGAGCGCCACCCAAGTGCAGAGCACGCCAAATCCGGCACCCAGGATGCGATCGGGCTTGGCGAGGGGGCTGGCCCGCACCGAACGCGAAAAGGCGTTGGCAACCATGACCATGACGATCAGGGCCCCGACAAACACCACCAGCAAGGAAAGGAAATAGGCGAGTTCGCTGCTGCCGCCGACCAGTTGTTCGATCTCCGGCTGCACGAGCTTGGCGTAGCGCCACGACACCCAGCCGGCGCCGATCCACGAAGCGATGAACAGCACGGCGTGCGCGAACCCTGAAGACATGCCCATCAGCGCGCCGAATACGGCGATCGCAATGACGGCGACGTCGAATACGGTGATGCCAAGCTGATCCATAGCGCCCCTACGCCTTACCCACGCCGGTTTCTCTCAATCGCGCTCGCGGTCCGGGTCGCCCCCGCGTCCGCTCTCACGCCCTCCACCCCTGGAGGAGCGCTTAAGGGGCCGGTCGGCCGATTGGAAGCGCGCCACAAGGTCGGACAGATGCTCGATTTCGTCAACCAGGATGCCCTCGGCGGATCGCGAAGCAGACCCTGTGCCAGCCCGCACGCGCGGCACGAGGGCTGTCCTGAAGCCCAGTTTGGCCGCCTCGCGAAGGCGTGCGTCGCGCTGGCCCACCGGGCGGACTTCGCCGCCCAGTCCGACCTCGCCGAATACCACCATGTCGGGCGGCACCGGCTCGTCGGCCAGCGAGGAAACGACGGCGGCAGCGACGGCCAGGTCGGCCGCCGGTTCGCCGATGCGGAGGCCTCCAGCGACATTGAGGTAGACGTCGTTGGCGCCGATCGACACGCCACAGCGCGCCTCGAGAACCGCCATTACCATGGCGAGACGATTCGAATCCCAGCCGACCACGGCGCGCCGCGGCGTGGCAAGCGAAGATGGGCTGACCAGTGCCTGGATCTCGACGAGCACCGGCCGCGTCCCCTCGATGCCCGCGAACACACAGGCACCGGAAACCTGGCCGCGCCGCTCGGCGAGGAACAGCGCTGACGGATTGGCGACGTCGCTCAAGCCCCGGTCGCTCATCTCGAACACGCCGATCTCGTCGGTCGGCCCGAAGCGGTTCTTCACCGTGCGAAGGATACGGAACTGGTGGCCGCGCTCGCCCTCGAAGTAGAGCACCGTGTCGACCATGTGCTCGAGCACGCGGGGACCGGCGATCGCGCCATCCTTGGTGACGTGGCCCACCAGCAGGACCGCGATGCCGCGGCGCTTGGCCAGCTCGACAAGGGCCTGGGCCGATGCGCGCACCTGAGTGACGGTGCCAGGTGTCGAGTCGACGGTATCGAGCCACATGGTCTGGATCGAATCGATCACCGCAACTCGAGGCGCGTCCGGCCGCTCGAGAGAGGCCACGATGTCGCGCACCGAGGTGGCAGCGACGAGCTGCACAGGTGCGTCGGCAAGGCCCAGTCGCTCGGCCCGCAGACGGACCTGGTCGACGGCTTCTTCGCCGGAGATATAGGCGCAGGCAGTATTCTGCTTGGCCAGCGCGGCGGCCATCTGCAGCAGCAGGGTCGACTTGCCGATACCGGGATCGCCGCCGATCAGCAGCGCCGAGCCGACGACCAGTCCGCCGCCGCAGACGCGATCGAACTCGTTGATGCCGCTCTTGTAGCGCGGCGGTTGCGGCGTCGATCCGGTGAGACCGGTGAACTCGAGCAGGCGGCCCTTCTTGCCGCCGTGACCGCGCGCCATCATCGCGCCCGCCGGGCCCGGCGCGGCGCCGGCTTCCTCGGTGATGGTGTTCCATTCGCCACAACTCTCGCAGCGGCCGGACCATTTGCTGGTGACAGCGCCGCACGACTGGCAGACGAAGCGTTTCAGCGGACGGGCCATGACGTGCCCTCCGTGTTCACAGCTTCCTCACCTGCATTTGGATCGGACCTTCGGCGCGGCCGTGGATGAACTGGTCGACATGGGCATTGCCCGACCGATCGATGTCGGAGACGGGCCCCTGCCAGATCAGCCTGCCCTCGTAGAGCATGCCGATGCGATGGCCGATTTTGCGCGCCGAGGCCATGTCGTGAGTGATCGACACGGCGGTGGCGCCGAGGTCGGCCACGCACTTGACGATCAGATCGTTGATCACGTCGGCCATGATCGGATCGAGGCCGGTGGTCGGCTCGTCGAAGAAGATGATCTCGGGCTCGCGGGCAATCGCCCGGGCCAGCGCGACGCGCTTCTGCATGCCGCCCGACAATTCGGCGGGAAAAAGATCGCCGATCTCCGGCCCCAGACCGACCGCGCCGAGCTTGGCGATGGCGATGTCGCGAGCCTTGACGGGATCCATGCCATCGCTCTGGATCGGGCCGAAAGCCACGTTTTCCCAGACGCGCAGAGAATCGAACAGGGCGCCGCCCTGGAACAGCATGCCGAACTTGCGCATCACGCGCGCGCGGCCGCGTTCGTTGAGCTCGGTCACTTCCTCGCCGTCGACCTTGATCGAGCCGCTGTCCGGATGCAGCAGGCCGAGGATGCATTTCAGCAGGACCGACTTGCCGGTGCCCGAGCCGCCGATCACGACCATCGACTCGCCCGCCGCGACGTCGAGGTCGATGCCCTGCAGCACCTTCTTGGGACCGAAGGATTTGGTGACGCCGCGCAGCGATATCTTGGGAGCAGCCATCGTCAGCGCGCGAAGAACGCCTCGGTGATGAAGTAATTGAAGGTCAGGATCAGGATCGAGGCCGAGACCACGGCATTGGTGGTCGCGGCACCCACGCCCTGGGCGCCGCCCTTCGAGGTGTAGCCGTGGTAACAGCCCATCAGGGTGATCAGGAAACCGAATACCGAGGCCTTCACGAGGCCTGAGAACACGTCCTGGAACTGCAGGAAGTCCATCGTGTTGCGCAGGTAGGCCGCGTCGTTGAAGTCGAGCTTGTAGACTCCGACGATGAAGCCGCCGAGGACGCCGATGATGTCGGCGAGCAGCACGAGGATCGGCAAGCTGACGATGCCGGCGAGCAGGCGCGGCGCCACCAGGTACTTGAACGGGTTGGTCGAGAGCGTCGTGAGAGCATCGATCTGTTCGGTGACCCTCATGGTGCCGATCTCGGCAGCCATCGCAGCGCCGACTCGACCCGCCACCATCAGGCCGGCCAGCACCGGCCCGAGCTCGCGGGTCAACGATACCACCACCACGTTGGGGATGGCACTTTCCGCCGAGAAGCGTGCGAAGCCGGTATAGCTTTGCAGCGCAAGCACCATGCCGGTGAAGATCGCGGTCAGACCCACCACCGGCAGGGAGTAATAGCCGATCTCCAGCATCTGCCGCAGGATCTGGCGCCTGTAATAGGGTGGCTGGAGGCCCTGCCGCACCGCATCGATGGCGAAGGACGTCACCGAGCCGATGGTTTCAAGCAGCGCGAGCGTCATGCGCCCGAGCAGGGTCACGATCGGCAGGCTCACGCGGCGGACTCCGTGCCGTCGGTCATCGCCTGTTCCTCGCCGCGATCGACATACTGGCGGGCATAGCGGCGGCCGAGCGAGGTCATGACCTCGTAGGCGTTGGTGCGCGCATGCTCGGCGAGGTCATCGGCGGTCAAATGAGGACCCAGCACTTCTACGCCGGCGCCGGGCTGGCTGATGGCCTCGGGCACTTCGGTGACGTCAATCGTGACCAAGTCCATTGAGATGCGTCCGATCACGGGCACGCGGTATCCAGCGAGATGCACATGGGTGCGGTTGATGAGCGTGCGGAAGTAGCCGTCGGCGTATCCCAGGGCGATGGTGGCAATGCGGCTGGGACGCGCAGCACGCCAGGCCGCACCGTATCCAACGGTCTGAAAAGCGTCAATTCGCCGGACCTGCAGGATGCGCGACATCAGGGTGACGACCGGCAGCATCGGGTTGTCACGTCCAGGCAAGGGATTGATGCCGTAGAGCGCAGCGCCGGGGCGCAGTAGGTCGAAATGGTAGTCGGGCCCGAGGAAGATGCCCGACGAATTGGCAAACGACATCGGCGCACCCGGCATTGCCTTCACGAAGGTGCGGAACCGCGAGAGCTGTTCGCCGTTGACCGGATTGTCGGGCTCCTCGGAAACCACGAGGTGGCTCATGATCAGCGCCAACCTGAGTCCGCGCAGGCGGCCGCGCTCGTTGATGAGCACCTGTGCTTCCTCGGCCTCGAAACCCAGCCGGTTGAGCCCGGTGTCGACGTGGATCACCGCATCGAGCGGCCGATTGAAACGCTGTGCGGCGGCGCGCCAGGCGTTGAGTTGGCCGAGGTGATTGAGCACGGGGGTGAGACCGTGCTCGACGAGATCTCCCTCGGTGCCGGCAAGCAGGCCGTTCAGGACGTAGACCGGGACGGCTGGCAGTACGCGGCGCAGGGCAATGCCCTCGTCGATATGGGCGACGAAGAAGTGCTTGCAACCCTCTGCGGCCAGACGCGGCCCAACCAGGTCGGCGCCCGTACCATAGGCATCCGCCTTGAGTACGCCGGCGCAATCCACGGGCCGGCCTCCGGCACGTCCGGCATCGCGTAGACCGCGCCAGTTGGCCGCGATCGCCCCCAGGTCGATGGTCAGGACTGCGCCAGCCCGGCGCGTGGCGTCGTCTTCACTCATGGTCATGTTTCTCCCCGCGTGACGGGGGAGGAACGCTCCTGACTGCTCCGGACATCTCTAGAAGCGCGGCTGGTTGGGGGCGTCGCCGTCGGCCGGCAGGTTGTCGAACTTCGTGAATTGGCCCTCGAAGGCCAACCGCACGATGCCGGTGGGGCCATGTCGCTGCTTGGCGATGATCACTTCGGCCTTGCCGTAGTTCTGCTCGCAGCGCTGCTTCCAGTCTTCGAGCCTCTGGTTGAAATGGTCGTTGGTCTCGTTGTCGCGCCGCTTGGGCTCTTCGCGCATCAGGTAGTAGTCGTCGCGATAAATGAACATAACGACGTCGGCGTCCTGCTCGATCGAGCCCGATTCGCGAAGGTCGGCGAGTTGTGGGCGCTTGTCCTCGCGTTGCTCGACAGCGCGGCTGAGCTGGCTGAGCGCCACCACCGGCACGTCGAGTTCCTTGGCAAGCGTCTTGAGTCCGCGCGTGATCTCGGAGACCTCCTGCACGCGATTCTCCTGCCGCGATTTGCCCGATGGAGCGAGCAGCTGGAGATAGTCGACAATGATCAGGCCGAGCCCATGCGTGCGCTTCAGGCGACGGGCGCGGGTGCGCAGGGCCGCGATCGAAAGGGCAGGCGTATCGTCGATGAAGAAATTCAGGTGCTCGAGCTCCTGGCTGATCGACAGCACCTTGTCGAAGTCGCTGCTGATCAATTCGCCCTTTCGGATCTTTTCGGACGGTACCTGGGCCTGCTCCGAGAGCATGCGGGTAGCGAGCTGCTCGGCCGACATTTCCAGCGAGAAGAACCCGACGACGGCGCCGTCGGTCACCTTGGGCTGGCCGTCGACGATCTCTTCCTTGTAGGCGCGGGCGGCATTGAAGCCGATGTTGGTCGCGAGCGCGCTCTTTCCCATCGCCGGACGGGCGGCAAGGATGATCAGGTCCGACCTATGCAGGCCGCCCAGCAACTGGTCGAGCTGGAACAGGCCGGTCGCGACGCCGGTGAGCTGGCCGGCGCGATGATAGGCCGCCTCGGCCGCGGCCATCGCTTCGGTGAGGGAGGTGCGGAAGGCCTTGAAGCCGCCTTCGGTCTGCCCAGTGGTGGCGAGATCGTAGAGTTTCTTTTCCGCGACCTCGATCTGCTGCAACGCGGTTTCCTCGACGTCGGCGCCGAAGGCGCCGTTGACGACCGTTTCGCCGAGGTCGATCAGTTCGCGGCGCAGGTAGAGATCGTGGATCGTGCGGCCGAAGGTGGCGGCGTCGATCACGTGCACCGAAGCGGCGGCCAGGCGGGCGAGATAGGCCGCGCCGCCTGCCGCCTTGATCTCCTCATCCTGCTCGACATAAGTCTTGAGCGTGATCGCACTCACCACCTGGCCACGCTCGATCAGGCGCGAGAGCGAATCGAAAATCTTGCCGTGCAGCGGATCGGCGAAGTGTTCGGGCTTCAGGAACTCGGCGACCCGCTGGTAGGCGCTGTTGTTGACCAGAATGGCACCCAGCAAGGCCTGCTCCGCGTCGAAATTGTGCGGCGGCTCGCGCAGGCGGGCATCCTCCGCGCTGGGCAGGCGAGTGACGTTATCGGTTTTTTCAAGGGGCTCCATGTAGAGCCTTTGCCACTAGAGAGGTGAGTTCAACTACTTCAGGATTTTCTTGATCTCAGACCGTAGCGCGAACATTCACAAGCAAATTTGCGCACACTTTGTTAAGTGCAATAGAGGTGGGGATAACTCCTATTCGGCCGCCATCGACCGCGAGCCGGCGACGCCTCTTTCCGCATCCACCATGTAGTCGCGGGCAAATGGAGCGGCGTCCTGGCGGCGCGCGACCTGGATCTGGAAAACCATCTGATTCATGTACCGGAAGGCGACCTCGCAGCCTGCGAGATAGAACTCCCACATGCGGCAGAAGCGGTCGTCGTAGCCGGCCAGTGCCTTGACCTTGTCGCGGTTGGCGAGAAACCGCAGCCGCCAGTGCCGCAGGGTCTCGGCGTAGTGCATGCGCAAGATCTCGATGTCGGTGACGTAGAGGCCGACTTTCTCGATGGCCGCCAGGACCTCGGAGAGGGCCGGCGTATAGCCGCCGGGAAAGATGTACTTCTTGAGCCACGTATTGGTGCCGCCCGGAGGCTCCATGCGGCCGATGGCGTGCAGCAGCATGACACCGTCGTCCTTCAGGAGTGCCTTGACCTTCGTGAAGTACTCCACGAAATGCGCGGCGCCGACATGCTCGAACATGCCGACGGAGACGATGCGGTCGTAGGAGCCCGGCTCGTGGCGATAGTCGAGGAGCTTGAAGCGCACCCTGTCGGCAAGGCCGTCCTCGAGGGCGCGGCGGCTCGATACCGTGTGCTGTTCCTTCGACAGGGTGACGCCGGTGACATCGGCATCGAATTCACGGCCGAGAAACAGTCCCATGCCGCCCCAGCCGGAGCCGATGTCGAGCACTTTCATACCGGGGCGCAGCAGCAGCTTCGCCGCAATGTGCCGCTTCTTGTTGGTCTGCGCCTGCTCCAGCGAGTCGTCGGGCGAGCGAAAGTAGGCGCAGGAATATTGCCGGTCAGGATCGAGGAAGAGGTCGTAGAGCTCGTCCTTGAGGTCGTAGTGGTGGGCGACGTTGCGCTGGGCCTTGCCGATCGGGTTGTACTGCTCGAAGGCGCGGACGACGCGTTGCCAGCGATAAGACCATTTCACGAAGGGCGTGCTTTCGAATGCCGCCATATTGCGGCCCAGCAGATCGAGAAGGGCATAGAGGTCGCCGCCATCCTCGATCGTCAGCGTGCCGTTCATGTAGGATTCGCCGAAAGCCAGACGGGGCCGCATAAGCAGGCGCCATTCGGTCCTGCGGTCGTGCACGCGCATTGTCACGGCGGGACCAGGCTTCGGTCCTACCAGGCGGTGCGGCTGGCCAGCCGCGTCGATGATGGTCAGTTGGCCTTCCCCTACGACTCGGGAAAGGACCTTCGCCAACAGCATCCTCGGTCCCTCCAAGGGCCGGCTATGCCCCTGCGGGCTTGGCGGCCGCTGCCACGATCTTGCCTTAAATGTTAATCCGAAGGCCGATTTCAACGCAAAGGCCTGTAATGAAGGGCTGGGTGACCAAAATGTCCGATTGCGAGCGATTTGCAGTCGCGCCATATAGGTGCTAATGCTTGTGTAATTCATAAGCAGTTGCAATTGGGACAGATTGTGAAGAGACGGACCCTGATCACCGCAGGCTTGGCCATGGGCGCGGGCTTCTCCATCCTCCGCCACGCACTGGCGCAGCCAGCGACCCTGAATCTCTACTCGGCGCGTCACTACAATACTGACGAGGCGTTGTACGGAAACTTCGCCGATCTCACGGGCGTGAAGATCAATCGCATCGACGCCGAGCCCGATCCACTGCTCGAGCGTCTGCGCGCCGAAGGCGACAAGAGCCCGTGCGATGTCTTCATCACAACCGATGCCGGCCGCATCGAGCGCGCCCGCCAGATGGGCCTGCTGCAGGCGGTGAGTTCGCCCGCGTTGGCTGCGGCCGTGCCTGCGCACCTGCGCGACCCCGATGGCAACTGGTTCGGTTTCTCCAAGCGCGCGCGCGTGATCTTTTTCAGCAAGGAGAAGGTCCAGGCGGCCGACGCGCCGAAGAACTACGAGGACCTCGCCGATACGAAGTGGAAGGGCAAGATCGCCATTCGCAGTTCGGCGCACATCTATAATCAGTCGCTGGTCGGTTCGCTGCTGGCGGCGAACGGCCCGGAGAAGACCGAGGCCTGGGCCAGGGCGGTCGCGGCCAATCTGGCGCGGCCGCCGCGCGGCGGCGACACCGATCAGATCAAGGCTGTCGCCTCGGGCGAGGCCGAGCTTGCCGTCGGCAACACTTACTATTTTGCGACCCTCATGCGCTCGAAAAAGCCGGAGGATCGGAATCTAGCCGCCAAGGTGGGCGTGATCTTCCCGAACCAGGCGAACCGCGGCACGCACGTGAACATCAGCGGCGGTGCCGTCGCCAAACATGCACCGAACAAGGCGGCGGCGGTGAAGTTCCTCGAATATCTCATGTCGGTTCAGGCGCAACGCTACTTCGCCGAGGGCAATTCGGAATATCCGGTGGTGGCAGGCGTCGAGCTATCGGAGGAGTTGAAATCGCTGGGCAACTTCAAGGAAGACCAGCTCAACGCGCGCGTCTATGCCCAGAACAATGCCGATGCCCTGAAGATCATGGAACGGGCCGGCTGGAAGTAATGCCGGTACTGCCTGCCCGGCCGGCAATCGCCCGGCTGAGCAGGATCACGGGCGCCAGCGAGACGGCCACGATGGCCACGGCGCCGACCGCCGCCTCGGCCAGCCGCTCGTCCGAGGCGTAGCGGTAGACGCCGACAGCCAGGGTGTCGAAGTTGAACGGGCGAATCAGCAGGGTCGCCGGCAACTCCTTCATGACCTCGACGAATGCCACGAGGGCCGCGGTAAGCGCAGGCCCCCGCATATTCGGCAGGTGGATCCGGCGCAGGACTTCCAGCGGCCGCGCGCCCAGAATTCGGGCGCTCGCGTCCATCGCGGGGTCGATCGCTGCGAGGCCGGGCGAGATATTGGCGATGCCAACCGCGAGGAAGCGCACGGTATAGGCGAGCAGCAGTGCGACGGCCGTGCCGCTGAGGATCAGCCCGATGGATACGCCGAACAGGACCTGGCCTGCACGATCCAGCGCGCGGTCGACGGCGACCAGCGGCAGCAGGATCCCGACGGCGATGACGGCGCCGGGAAGGGCATAGCCAAGCGCTGCGAACTCAATTAGCCGATTGAAGGTACGTCGCCGCACCAGGCGGCCGGCATAGGCGAGGAAGAGGCCAAGCGAGGCAATCGAGACAGCGGCCACGGCCGCCAGCATGAGGCTGTGTAGAGTCTCGCGCAGGAAAGCCGCGCCGACGAGCGTCACGTCGGCGTGCATCGCGAGCTGGATCAGATGGCCGACCGGCA
>CAWUOG010000061.1:0-12477 GCA_963923875.1 uncultured Alphaproteobacteria bacterium | reverse complement strand
AGCGGCCCTCGCTGAGCTGATCGATGGTCGCCACTTCCTTGGCCGTGATGATCGGGTCGCGCTGGATGACGAGCGCGATTCCGGTGCCGACCTTCAGTTTCGTGGTCACAGTGGCCGCCGCGTTCAGCACCAGGAACGGGTCCATGATCTCGTAGTAGGGCTGGATCAGCCCGCCGCCCGCCGGGTAGGCGGTCTTGCGGCTGGACGGGATATGGGTGTGTTCAGGCACCCAGAGTGATTCGAAGCCACGCCGCTCCAATTCCAGCGCCAGCGGCGCCGGTCGCATCGAGTCAGTCGTGAAAAACATGACGGCGCCGATCTTCATGATGTAACGATCCTCCCGTTGGCGGGATTGCGCCCTGCCTCGTCCCGGCCGTCAAGCCGCCAGAGGCGGTGATTGCACTGGACGGCCGATCGGTTCGCATGCTCTTGGGAGTCGGTGACGACCCCGAGCCCCTCATCCGACCCCTCGTCCAGCCCCTCGACGCCTGCCCGCTCGCCACTTGCGGCGACTGGCGCCGTCGTGACAGCGGTCGTCCTGTTCGGGCTGAGCGCCATGATCCTGCCGCCGGCCGGAGTGATCCTGCTCGGCGGTCTGCTGGCGCTGGCCGGCGTAGTCGTATTCCGCGGTCCGCGGGTACGTAGTTCCCTTCTGGTGCTGGCATCGGTGCTGCTGTCCTTCGCCGCGGCAGAGGCCTTCATCGGCGTGCTGGCCCAGCCGCCGGTCAATCGTGATGTCGTCAAGAGCACGGTGCCTTCGACTTGGACGGTCGACGACGAAATCGTGGGTTATCGTCCCAGACCCGGCACGACAGTGACAGCGACCGCGACCTTTGGCGACGAGACCGTCTTTCGCCGCACCTACACGATCGAGCCATCGGGCGCGCGACGCACGCCTGGCTCCAAGGAAGGTGGCCCGACCTACCTGTTCATCGGCGATTCCTACGTGTTCGGCGAAGGGCTGGAAGACGAGCAAACCTTGGCGGCACGGTTCGCCGCCGGCCTGCGCACGCCCGCGCATGTCGTCAATCTTGGTGTGTTGGGCTATTCACCGGCTCATCTGGTACGCGCGATCGAGACCGGCGCATATGACCGCTATGTCGAAGGCAAGGTCGCCGCCGTGGTGACCTGGATCACGCGCCTGCACCTACCGAGGCTGACGGGCGACGGCGGCTGGCTCGGCAGCTCACCGCGCTTCGTTCTCGACTCCAAGGGCAAGCCGGTCTTCACCGGCAGCTTCAACGAATATCGCTGGAGCCATCCGGCGGCCGGAATCGACTATCTCGCGCGGACACATCTCGCCTCGGTGGCACGCGCGGTGCGCCGCGACCTCGAGCACGAGCAAGTACCACTCTACTTCGCCCTTTTGGCTGAACTGCGCGACAAGGTTCGCCAACGCTACGACGCGCCGCTGGTGCTGATCTGCGACTGGCCCGAGACCGTCGCCGAGGGCGACGACGATCGCGTCTACATGCCCTACTTCAAGGATATCCAGGCGCTCGGCCTACCGATGGTCTCGGTGCGCCGCATCCTGGGCCCGTTCGACAATTGGAAGAACTATGCCATCCCACGCGACGGTCATCCCAACCAGCGGCTGACCGACACCGTCGCGAAGGAACTGCTGAAGATCCTAGGGCCTTGAAATCTTACATGCCTCAACGGAACGAGGGACCAGGCTCGATGGTCAGTTCAATCGCGCCGCCTGGGCCATGACCTCGATGGCTTCGGGCTGGCGGGATCGAACACTGAGCGAGTCGGCGCCCGAATCCTCCCAGGCGCGATAGCGTTCCCTGATGCGGGTCGGCGGGCCGACCAGCGACTTCATATCGACCCATTCGTCGGGCACGGCGGCAATCGCTTCGTCCTTGTGCTTCGAAAGATAGAGTTCCTGGATGCGCTTGGCGGCGTCGCCGAAGCCGCGCCGCACCATGATGTCGTTGTGGAAGTTCTTGGTCTTGTGCCCCATGCCACCGACATAGAGCGCGACCTCGGGCTTCAGCCGCTGCAGAGCGCCCTTCACGTCATTGTCGACCTCGACATGCACCGAGGCCTGGATGGTGAAGTCGCGCAGGCTCTTGCCGTTGCCGGCACGCCTGAAACCCTCCTCCAGCCACGGCCCGTATTCCTTCATGGCACCGGGCACGAAGCCCATGGGCAGCCAACCATCGGCGATCTCGGCGGTGAGTTTCACCGTGCTCTCGCTGCCCGTCGCGAGATAGATCGGAATCTGGTTCATGTGCAGGATCGACTTCAGTGGCTTGGCAAGGCCCGCCGAGCCCTCGCCGGTGTACGGAAGCGAGATCTCCCTTCCCGCATGCGTCACCGGCTCATCGCGGGCAAAGATCTTGCGCATGATCGCGACGTAATCCTTCATCCGCCAATAGGGCTTGCCCCAGGGCTGGCCGTACCAGCCCTCGACGATCTGGGGGCCCGAAACGCCGATTCCGGCGATAAAGCGGCCGCCGCCCGCCATCGCGTCGACCGTCGCTGCCGACATCGCGGCATTGGCCGGCGTGCGTGCGGCGAGCTGCATGATGCCGGTGCCGAGCTTGATGCGCTTGGTTAGGGCCGCGATATAGGCCAGCGGCGTCACGGCATCGGAGCCATAGGCCTCGGCGGTCCATACCGAATCGTAGCCCAGCTCTTCCGCGCGCTGGATGAGCTTGATCGGTACGTCGAGCTGCGCACGCGAATAGCCGATCGACAGACCGAGTTTCATTGCCGTCCCTCCCGTGACAGGGGGAGTGTAGCGGCCGACACTCTCGGCGGTCAGGGGGTGATTTGTGGTGGGGTCCGCCAGACGATGTGAATGTCCAGGAGTGAGAGCTTCCTCAGTCAGAGGAGAGCGGCCGCCGTTCGGCGGCCGCTCCATTGTCATCCATGAACGGGCTCTTACGCCGGAGCGTAGGAGCGGCCTGGCCACCGGTAGCCCGGCGACGGCAGCGGGATGCGATCCCTGATCAGGAAGTCCTCAAGTACGGGGATGCCTTCGGCGGTATTGCCCTTGGCGCACTTGTCCATCGCCGCAGCGGCCGCCTCCTCCAGGTCGCGGTTCTTGTATTGGCAGTACTTGTCCCACAGCGCCTTGCAATAGGAGACCGCGTCTCTGAAGACCCCGGTGCCGACCAGGCTCATCTGCGGCAAGCCCATCGAGATCACGACGCGGCGGTTCTGCGGCTCACGTACGCCGTCGCCGGTCTGGACCAGCAGCTCGCTCTCGCCGCGCCCCTCAACCGTGACCGACGAAGCCGGCACGCCCTCGCGCACCAGCGCGTCCTTGACCGCAACGGCGCGGCGCATCGAAAGAGCCATGTTGTACTGGTCGGGACCCGACGTGTCGGTGTGGCCGACCGCCGTGATGGCCGGTTGGCCACCGCTCTTGAAGGCTGCCGCCGCCTGTCCAATCGTAGCCAGCGCCTGGGCCGACAGATTCGACTTGTCCCAGTCGAAGAAGACCATGTAGGTCCGCACCTCCGGCTGGGGCGATGGCGGCGGCGCGGTAACAGCTTGTTGCGGTTCGCTGCAGGCGCCTACCAGGAGCGCGGCGCCCACGAGAGCACTGAACGGCTTGAACATGTCGTTCGTCCTCCAGTCGCGGCTTCAGGAAGGACCACGGCGACGGCGCGGCCTCGGGTGCCTGGTGATGCAGCCCGAAGCCGAAAGGTGGTCATTTCGCCAAAGGAACGGCTGTGACCATCAAGTGTTCCTGGCAGCCATTTCGCACCTGCAGCGGACACGATATGGCCGGATTTGCCCAATCGACGGGAACGTAGCATCCGGCGCGGGCCTGCTCACTGCAGTAGCACGATCAATGAACGCCACCCTGGCGAAGCGGATGCTTCGCGGGGGGTGGCACAGCCGAAGTTAGGAAAGCGCCTTCCTCACAGCAGCGGCGACTTCGTCGACCTGCTCGGGTTTCAGGTGCGGGCCCATTGGCAGACTGAGCACAGTGTCGGCAAGATTTTCAGCCAACGGATAGGTGCCCCTTCCCAGCCCGAGGTCGGCATAGGCCTGCTGCAGATGTGGAGGGATGGGGTAATGCACCAGCGTGCCGATACCCTTGCCGTCCAGTGCCTTGATCAGCTCCACGCGGTGCGGCGTGCGAACGACATAGAGGTGCCATACCGGCTCGGCCCATTGTGGCGCGCGCGGCAGGCTTAGACCGGGAATGCCGGCGAGCTTGTCGTCGTAGCGTGCTGCGACCTGACGGCGCTGCTCGTTCCAGCGATCGAGATGCCTGAGTTTCACCCGCAGGAATGCCGCCTGCAGCTCGTCGAGCCGCGAGTTGAAGCCGCGTTCGATGTTTACGTACTTGACCTTGCTGCCGTAGTTGCGCAGTGCGCGCAGACGATCAGCCAGCTTGTCGTCGTCGGTGGTGACCGCGCCACCGTCACCGAAGGCACCGATATTCTTGGTCGGGAAAAAGGAATGGGCGCCGGCATCCCCAAGCGCGCCCGCGCGGCGACCGCGCACCTTCGAGCCCTGGGCCTGCGCCACGTCCTCGACGACCTTCAGGCCATGCTTGCGCGCCAGCGCTGCGATCGCCACCATGTCGGCCGGCTCGCCGTAGAGATGCACCGGCATAATCGCCTTCGTGCGCGGCGTAATAGCTGCCGCCAGGCGCTCGGGATCGATGTTTGGTCCTGCCGGGGTCGGCTCGACCGGCACGACCCTGGCCCCTACCGCCGTCACCGCCAGCCAGGTGGCGATGTAGGTGTTGGACGGCACGATGACCTCGTCGCCCGGCCCGATATCCCAGCCGCGCAGGGCGAACTCGAGTGCCTCCAGGCCATTGCCAAGGCCGATACAATGCTTCGTGCCGCAGAAGGCGGCGTACTCGGCCTCGAAAGCCTCGACCTCCTTGCCCAGCACGTACCAGCCCGATTCCATGACGCGATGGTAAGCCGCGTTGAGCTCGGGCTTGAGCTCGGCATAGACCGACTTCATGTCGAGGAAGGCGATCATGGGAAGCGCTCCGCGACCTCGCGCTTGAAGACGTCGTAGTCGCGCAGATACTCGGCCTCGTCGTAGAGCGAGGAGGCGATGATCATCACCGCGGTCTGGGGCGCGAAGTCGGTCAGCTCGTGCCACACCCAGGGCGCGACATAGAGCGCCGTGGTCGGGTCGTTCAGCGTCACGGTCTCCTTGACCTTGCCGTCGTCGAGATGGGCCCGGCAGCTGCCGTTCAGGGCCACGAACAGCAGCTTCGACTCGCGATGACCATGGCGGCCGCGCCACTGGCCGGGCGCCACGTGATGCAGCCAGAAGATGCGCCGCGGCTGGTAGTCGAGCGCCTTGCCCATCTCCAGGAAGTTGACGCTGCCGCGCACGTCGGAGGCGCCGGGCACGGGCACCCAGCGGCAGTCGCGGGATTTCAGGACGGGAAAAGTCATGTGGAATGCCGGGTCGCGTTAAGTTTGCGCCATTGCATATAGACAACCCCGGAAAGTGCCACCAGTCCGCCTGCAATTTGGTAAATGTTGGGCCAGAAGCCGTAGGCCATGGCCCATAGCACGGCGAAGAACGGTACCAGGTTGACCCACAGCGAGGCGATGGCGACGCCGAGCCGCGAGGCGCCGATGTTCCAGAAATAGCCGCCCAGCCCGGATGAAAACACTGCCACCGCCATGAACTGGGTCCAGATCCAGCCATCCGTGACGCCGAACGGCGAGCGCGACCAGCCGAATGCCA
The DNA here is from genome assembly GCA_963923875.1 of uncultured Alphaproteobacteria bacterium. Taxonomy (GTDB): domain Bacteria; phylum Pseudomonadota; class Alphaproteobacteria; order Reyranellales; family Reyranellaceae; genus Reyranella. The sequence goes on along the minus strand of CAWUOG010000061.1, from coordinate 6,786 downwards.
CCAGCACGACCGCCAGCAGAGCCGTCCAGCCCCAGGCTGACAAGGAGGCCACGAAGGTGCGCTGCAGCTGGCTGGCGCGGTCGAACCAGGACTGCGCCTTGATGCTGTAGAGCGTCCACATGGCGTTCGACAGCAACACGACGATCTCGCCGCCGCCCAGGGTGACCTCGCCCTTCCCCATCAGGCTGCCGGCCGCGAGAATCGCGCCGCCCAGCAGGGTGAGCAGCAGAGCCGTACCGAAGCCCGGATCGAAGCGCGCGCCGGTGACCAGCCGCACCGTGACCGAGGAGACCAGCGGACCCGCGACCTGCACGGCGGCGGCGCTGATCGGATTGCTGAACTGGATGCCCAACACGTAAGTCGCGAAGAAGCTCGCCATCATCAGGCCGAGCAGCAGGAAGCGGCCGGGCGGCAGACCGATGCGCAGCGCGCGCACGCCCTCGACGGCCAGCAGCAGCAGGCCGAGCACGACCGTGGCGACGAAGGTCCTGAGCGCCGACATCGGAATCAGGTCGTAGTGCTCGAGCATGACCTTGGAGACCGGCACGTTGGCGCCCCAGCTCGCGCCGACAAAGATCATCGCGGCGAAGGCGCCGACGAGATAACCGCGCTCGCGCGGGGACGTGTAACCGCCCGGGGGCGTCCCCGTGTTCACTTGCGTGCTCTCAGCAGCTGGCGAATCTGCAGCTGCGCGATGCCGCCCAGCACCAGCGCGCCGCCGCCCAACTGCAGCCAGCTCGGCTCACTGCCCATCAGGGCGGCGGCGCCGATCGCGAATACCGGTGCGGAGTTGGAGAACAGGGACGCCACCGGCACGCCGACCAGTGAGACGCCGACGTTCCACAGGATTACCGCGACCGCGACGCCCAGCACGCCGATCCAGGCGATCATGCCCCACTCGACGGTCGACGGAACCCGCGTCGGCCATTCGATACCGCCGGACACCGCGATGGCGGCGCAGACGGCGCCGAGCAGCACAGCGGCCACGGTCGAGGTCAGGGCCGACAGCGCGATCTGGCCCCGGTCGCTCAGCCATTGCTGGGCGCGGATCGAGTACCAGCTCCAGCACAACTGGGCGATCACCAGCAGCGGCTCGCCGCCTTCGAGGCCGAATTTCCGCGGGCCCTTGTGCGGCGCGCCCAGCACGACCAGCACGCCGCCCGCGACAACCAGCAGCAGGGTGAGCGCAAAACCCTGCGGCGTGCCGGTGCCGAGCATCAGGCGCGACAGGACCGTCGCCCAGATCGGGCCGCACATCAGCACGATCGCCGAGGTCGCGGGATGAGCGTGCGCCACGCCGAACGTGTAGAGCACCGAGAACACCGTCATGGCGCTACCGAGCTTCAGCATGCGGTCCCAGCGCAGCGGCCTTGGTGTGGCGGCCGGAGAGACGCTCAACCAGACGGCCAGCCACAGGACCGGCAAACCGAGGATATAGCGCATCCACGACAGCAGCCACTTGTCGTAGTGCTGCGCCAGCGCCGACAGGATCGGGATCATCGACCCCCAGATCAGGGCGGCGAGCAGAAGCACCAAAGTGGCGCGCTTCAGCGCGCCGGCGGTGGGCGTCACTTGCTGCGCACCGCCTCGTAGCCGACCCGGCAGTCGACATAGACGTCGGGCTTCTCGGTCGAGACGCGCGCCTCGACGACGCCCGGCTGGGCGAGGCAGAGATCGAGGATCGCCTCGACCAGGGTCTCCTGCAGATTGAAGTGCCTGGATTTCGCCAGCGCCACGATGCCGTCGTGCACCGTGTCGTAGTTCAGCACGTTGGCGATGCGGTCGTTGTGGGCCTTGTCGGCCGGAGCCAGATGCAGCTCGACATTGACCACGACGGTCTGCGGCCCCTGCTTCTCGAAATCGTGAATGCCGATCGAGACCGGCAAGCGGAAATCGCGGATGAAAATGCGGCGCTGGGAGTCGGCAGCCATTTCTATTTCTTCTTCTCGCTCTTGTGAAAGGCGATGTCGCGCGGCCGGCCGGTCAGGTGCTCGCCGCTGTCGACGATCAGCGTATCGCCGGTGAAGGTCGGTGTCGCCACGATGAAACGCAGGGCGCGCACGAGATCTTCCGGGGTCACCCCGACGCCGAGCGGGTTCTTCGCATGCTGCTCAGCGAAGCGCGCGTCGGTCTGGCTGCCGCTGCGCAAGGTGAGCCCAGGCGCGATGCCGGCGACACGGACGCGTGGCGCGAAGGCCTGCGCCAGGAGTTTCGTCAGGCCCTGCAGCCCCACCTTCGACAGGGTGTAGGTCAGGAAGTCGGGATTGAGATTGAAGAGCTTCTGGTCGAGCAGGTTGACGATCAGGCCGGTTTCCCGCTCGGGCAACTGGCGGGCCAGCGCCTGCGACAGCAGCATCGGGGCGCGCAGATTGACCGCCATGTGCGCATCGAACAGGGCGGCCGTCGCGGTCGGCGCGCGATCGAGCCTGAACAGCGAGGCGTTGTTCACCAGGCAGGTCAGCGTGACGCCCTTCGCCCGGCACTTGCCGACCAGGGCCTCGGCCTGCCTCGCCGAGGAAAGATCGGCCTTCACGGCCTTGGCCTTGCCGCCGGCGCGGGCGATCTCGGCAACGGTCGCGCGCGCCTCGGTCGCCGAGGCGAGGTGATGGACGAACACGAACCAGCCGTCCTCGGCCAGCGCCAGGGCGATCGCCCGGCCGATGCGCGTGCCGGCGCCGGTTACCAGCGCGCCTTTCATGAGCGATGACCGTCTTGCTGCCCTGTTCACGCCGGTCTAGTAGCATGCACCCATGGAAAGCGTCGATTGTGTCGTGGTCGGTGCAGGTGTCGTCGGCCTCGCCATTGCCCGCGCCCTTGCCCTTGCGGGCCGTGAGGTCATCGTGGTCGAGGCCGCGGAGGGCATCGGCACGGGCACATCCTCGCGCAATTCCGAGGTGATCCACGCCGGCATCTACTATCCCAAGGGCAGCCTGATGGCGCGCGCCTGCGTCGAGGGACGGCGCAAGCTCTACGACTACTGCAAAGCGCACGACGTGCCGCACCGCAATTGCGGCAAGCTGATCGTCGCCACCAACGCACAGGAAGATGCGATGCTGGCCTCCATCCAAGGCCGCGCCGAAGCCAACGGCGTCGAGGGCATGCGCGTGCTGACGGCTGCCGAGGCCAGGGCGCTGGAGCCCAACCTCGAGTGCACCAGCGCGCTGTTCTCGCAGAGCACCGGCATCATCGACAGCCACACCTACATGCTGGCGCTGCAGGGTGACGCCGAGGCCAACGGCGCAATGCTGGCCTTCAACAGCCCGCTCGAAAAGGGCCGCGTCACCGATGACGGCATCGAGATCGACGTCGGCGGCGCCGACCCGATGAAACTCAGGACGCGCCTGCTCGTGAACTCGGCCGGTCTCTACGCTCCCGGCCTGGCGCGCAAACTCGCGGGCATGCCGCAGGACAAGGTGCCGACCGCCTATTTCGCCAAGGGCAACTACTTCACGCTCAGCGGCCGCTCGCCGTTCTCGCGGCTGATCTATCCCGTGCCGGTGCCGGGCGGGCTCGGCGTGCACATCACCGTCGACATGGGCGGCCAGGCCAAGTTCGGGCCCGACGTCGAATGGATCCATCCCGACGGTCCCGACACCATCGACTACACGGTCGATCCGCACCGCGCCGACAAGTTTTACGCCGCCGTGCGCAAATACTGGCCGGCCCTGAAGGACGGCGCGCTGCAACCGGGCTATGCCGGCATCCGGCCCAAGACCGTGCCGCAGGGCGCACCGGCGCAGGATTTCGTGATCCAGGGACCGGGCGAACACGGCGTGCCCGGCCTGATCCACATGTTCGGCATCGAATCGCCCGGCTTGACGGCGTCGCTGGCATTGGCAGAGCACGTGCGCGCACTCGCCGGCAACGCGTAGTCCGCTCAGCGGAAGGACATTCCGGGGACTAGTGCGGCCGCCCGCTCTTCGCTAATGCTCGTGGCAAGACGAGCCATTGGTTGGGGAAACGAAATGATCAAGACACGCTTCACCGAGATGTTCGGCATCAAGCATCCGATCGTGCAGGGCGGCATGCAGTGGGTCGGCCGCGCCGAACTCGCTTCGGCCGTCTCGAATGCCGGCGCGCTCGGCATCATCACCGGCCTCACCCAGCCGACGCCAGAGGATCTCTCCAAGGAGATCAATCGCTGCCGCGAGATGACCGACCAGCCGTTCGGCGTGAACCTCACCATTCTGCCGACACTGGTTCCCCGCCCCTACGGCGAATACATCGATGCGATCTGCCAGTCGGGCGTGAAGATCGTCGAGACCGCCGGCAACAATCCCAAGCCTTTCCTGCCCAAGCTCAAGGAGCACGGCATCAAGGTGATCCACAAATGCACCTCGGTGCGCCACGGCGTGTCGGCCGAGAAGGCCGGCGTCGACGCGATCTCGATGGACGGTTTCGAGTGCGCCGGTCACCCCGGTGAAGACGATGTTCCGAATCTCGTCCTGCTTCCGGCGGCCGCGAACGTCATCAAGATCCCGATGCTCGCCTCGGGCGGCTTTGCCGATGCGCGCGGCTTGGTGGCGGCGCTGGCGCTGGGCTGCGACGGCATCAACATGGGCACGCGCTTCATGGCGACCAAGGAAGCGCCGATCCACCAGAACGTGAAGGAGAAGATCGTCTCCTCCGACGAGCGCAGCACCTCGCTGATCTTCCGCACCATGCGCAACACCAGCCGCGTCTATGGCAACAGCATCGCCAAGAAGGCGATCGAGATGGAGCACGAGGGCAAGACCATCCAGGAGATCGGCCCGATCGTGTCGGGCGCCAAGGGCCGCGTGGTCTACGAGACCGGCGACCTCGAGCACGGCGTATGGTCGGCCGGCACCTGCATGGGCCTGATCAACGACATCCCGACCTGCAAGGAACTGGTCGAGCGCATCGTCAGCGAGGCCGAGGCTATGATCAAAGGCCGGCTCGCGAAGGCGATCGCGGCCTAGCCCGGCACGCGTCGCCAGTTTCCGAATCGGCTCACGATCAAGCCGATGATCGGCGACGGCAGCGTGCCGAGGACACAAATCCGGCCGACGTCCGAGAACAGGCAGTCCCAGCCCTTCAGCTCGCCGGTGTAGCAGTCGATATTGAGCAGGCTCCACACCACGCCGGCGATCAGGACTGGATTGGCAACGGTGGCAACCAGCCAGATCTTCCACGCAGGCGCGTCGAATTTCGGCCACCACCAGCAGACCAGGGCGCTCACCGCCGCGGCGGCCGCGGCAGCGGCGCCGAACACCATCACCGCCGTCAGGTCGAGAAAGGCGCCGCCGATTGCGCCAGTCACCAGCGCGCCGACAACGTGTCCGTAGACGAAGGACGGAATGCGGCGCACGGGCGTCAGCCGGCGGCGTATCTGGCGACGGCCTCGGGATGGAAGTCGAGCATGCCGTGGTTGCCTCCGGCAATCGCCTCGACGCGCGCGCCGGATACCAGCTTCTGCAGCGCACGGCCCATCGCGGGGATCACCTCCGGGCTCCTGTCGCCCCAGACCATGAGCACGGGCATCTTCAGCGCGCCGAGCTGATCGGCAGTCGTGTGGGCGGCGAAGCTCGAACGCCCGTCGAGCACGTTCCGGGGCGCATTGAGATTGAGGTAGCCACGCACCGGATCGGGCAGGCGGGTGAACGCGCCCTTGCCGAACCAGTAGTCGATCATCAGGCCGACCGAGTCCGGCTCGCCGGCATCGACCCGGTCGACATAGGCGTCGAAGAAGGCGCGTACCGGAGCCAGCAACGGGTCGTCGACCAGCGACAGCCCACGCATGAACATCGGCTCGAACATGGTGAGACGGCTCACGGCGCCAGGCTTTGCCTGCAAGGTCGCCTCGAGCGCGATTAGCCCGCCGAACGAATGTCCCGCCACGACGACTGGTCCCCCGCTTCCGGCCAAGCTCTCGATCAAGCAGGCGATGGCGCTGCCCATCAGCGCAGCGCGCCCCTGCGGCGCGTCGGGTACCGGGTCGGACGCGACGTAGCCCGGCAGGTCCGGCATGACAAGGCGGAACCGATCCTTGAGGAAGGGCACGACCCGGTTCCAGGCGCGGCCGTCCGCGGGCGAGCCGTGCACCAGCAGCATCGCGGGCCCGCTGCCCTCCTCGCGCCAGTTGAGCTTGCGCCCAGCACTCCAATCCAAGGCCGGCATCCCTGTCTCCTGCTCCACAACCAGGGAACTTGCGTTCAGATTGGCATTACGCCGCGCCGGGGAGAAGCAGCGGCGTAGGTCTCCCGGGAGACCGGCGCGCCGAGGGCGATCAGCGCGGCGCGTTGCTCGACCGGCGGCACCCGCAGGATCGCATCCTCGATCTTCGCCAGTTTCCGGAACGGCGCAGTCGCGAGGGTGCGGGCCATCCAGCCCGCCGTCTTCGGCCAGCGCGCGGGATCGATCTGGAAGCGCACGAAGCCGACGGTACGGAAGAAGCAGGCCGGCGCGATGTCAGCGAGGGAGAGCGCGCCGAACCTGAAGCCGTCGGCAGGCGCTTCGCTCTCGAGATAGTCGAGCACCGTCGGCACTTCCTCGCTGAGCGTCTTCTCGGTGAGCGCGCGATCGCCTTTCTCGCCCCATACCGCCGGCTTGATGGCGATCTGGTTGAAGTAGCGCCAGATCAGCACGTCGCCCATGCGCGTGTCGGCAAATTCTTCCAGCCAGCGCGCGCGGGCGCGGTCCCTGATCGCCCTGGGATAGAGCGGGGGCTCGGGCTTCAGTTCGTCGAGGTACTCGCAAATCACGCTCGAATCGGTCAGCACCAGGTCGCCATCGACCAGGACCGGAATGCGACGCAGAGGGCTCAGT
>CAWUOG010000060.1:0-12591 GCA_963923875.1 uncultured Alphaproteobacteria bacterium | reverse complement strand
GGCGGCATTGCTGCCGACCGGCTCGATGCCTTCCTTGTCGAAACGCGCCTGGGTCTCGGGCCGGGCGACGAAGCGCTGCGCGGCGGCCGCGAGCTTCTCGACCACCGCGTCGGGAGTCGCAGCCGGGGCGACCAGGCCCATCCAGAGATAGCCTTCGAAGCCCGGGATGCGCTCGTTCACCGCCGGCACGTCGGGATACGCCTTCAGCCGCCGGGCACTGGTGACGGCGAGCAGGTTGAGCTTGCGGTCGGCGATGAACTGCGCCGACTGGGCCTGGTTGTCGAGCTTGGCCTGGACCTGGCCCGCCACGAGGTCGGCCAGCGCCGGCGCGGCGCCGCGATAGGGCACGTTGGTGACCTGGAACTTCTCCTTCAGCATCAGCAGTTCCATGGTGATGTGCGGCAGGGTGCCGTTGCCCGCCGAGGAGACGTTGATCTTGCCCGGATTCTGGCGGGCATAGTCGACGAAGCCCTGGAAGCTCGTCACCGGCAGCGAGGGGTGCGTCACCAGCAGCATCGGGATCTGGCCGACATTGGATACCGCGCGCAGGTCCTTCTCGGTGTCGTACGGCATGTTGGTGCGGAACGCCGCGTTGATCGTGTGGTTGGGCGTGGTGAACAGCAGCGTGTAGCCGTCGGCCGGCGCCTTGGCGACGAGGTCGCCCGCGATCACGCCGCCCGCGCCGGTCTTGTTGTCGACGATCACCTGCTGCTTCAGTTCCGTCGTCAGGTGCTCGGCCAGCAGGCGGGCCACGATGTCGGTGACGCCGCCGGGCGGGAAGGGCACGACCAGCCGGATCGGCTTTTCCGGATACTGGCCCTGCGCCCGGGTTGGCGCAGTTGGCGCACCCAGGGCGGCAAACAGGGCGACCAGCAGGACGACGAAGCGCTTCACGGCAATCTTCCCTTCAGGATTTGCTCAGGAACTCGAGCAGCAGCCGGTTCACCTCGTCGGGCTTTTCCTGCTGCACCCAGTGCCCGGCGCCGGGGATCAGGTGGATCTCCTTCATGTTCGTGCAGGCGACCTTCTGCATGCGCTCCAGCGCGCCGGGCCCCTGATGGATACCCCAGTCGCTGGCGCCCGAGATGAAGGTCGACGGCACGTCGATGGTGCGGCCCGTGAACAACTCCAGTTCGGCATTGAAGCGGCCCGAGGTGCGCACGCGGTACCAGTTCAGGCCGCCCTGGAAGCCGGTGCGCCCGTACTCGCCGCTGTAGACCTTCATCTCCGCCTCGGGCAGCCACATGTTGGCGGCGATCTCGGCGGGCGACGGCATTTCCTTCGCCACCGTCTCGGCCATGCCGTCTGCGAGGTCCATGATGTAGTAGGTCGGCATCTTGGCGAGTTCGTCGGCCGTCCAGCTCTTCAGCGGGAACGGCTTGTTGGCTTTCCAGTCGGCGCTCTTGTGGTGGTAGTAGGCGCGCAGGAAATCGTGCACGCCCTGCTTGGCATGCCACATGTTCTCGTTGGCCGGCCGGGTCGAGTAGTACCATTGGTAATGCTTGCGCGGCCGCGGCAGGGCAGCCATCGCCGCATGAATATCGACCGCGGGCTTCGCGGTCCGGAGCGGAGGCGCGCCGGTCTGCGGCGAGCTCATCAGCACCATCGACTTGAAGATGTCGGGCCGCATCAGCGCGGCGCAGGAGGTGACCGAGGCGCCGAAATCGTGGCCGACGATCGCCTTCACCGAACGATGGCCCAGCGCGTCGACCACGCCCAGCGCGTCGCGTGCGAGGTTGGTGAAGCGAAACGGTGCGAGGTCGCCGTCGTAGGAGGCATCCCACCCCGTGGTGCGGCCGTAGCCGCGCTGGTCGGGGGCGAAGGCGTGATAGCCCGCGGCCGCCAGTGCCGGCAGCACCTTGCGCCAGCTGTAGGCGAGCTCGGGAAAGCCGTGAAGCAGCAGGATCGCCGGCCGGTTCGGCGTCTCGAAACCCGCCTCCAGCACATGCACGTCGAGACCGTTGATGCCGGGCAGGATGCGCGAGCGCACGCCCGCGGGCAGCACGGACGCGGGCAGAGGTTCCATCGGGGCCTAGTAGCTCTTGGGCAGGCCGAGCACGCGCTCGGCGACGTAGCACAGGACCAGCTGCTCGCTGACCGGCGCGATGCGCGCGATCATCACCTCGCGCAGGAAACGCTCGACGTGGAACTCCTTGGCGTAGCCGTAGCCGCCGTGGGTCAGGATTGCCCGCTCGCAGGCATCGTAGGCCGCGCGGGCGCCGAGATACTTCGCCGAGTTGGCCTCCGCGCCGCACTCCTTGCCCTGGTCGTAGAGCCACGCCGCCTTGAAGGCGAGCAGGTTGGCCGCCTCGAGCTGCATCCAGCTCTCGGCCAGGGGATGCTGGATCGCCTGGTTCTTGCCGATCGGCCGGCCGAACACGACGCGTTCCTTGGCATATTGCGTCGCCCGGGCGAGGGCGGCCTTGCCGATGCCGATCGCCTCGGCCGCGATCAGGATGCGTTCGGGGTTCAGCCCGTGCAGCAGATAGTGGAAGCCCTTGCCTTCCTCGCCGATGCGGTCCTCGAGCGGCACTTTCAGCCCGTCGATGAACACCTGGTTGGTGTCGATCGCCTTGCGGCCCATCTTGTCGATCTCGCGCACCTCGATCTTGGAACGGTCGAAGTCCGTGTAGAACAGCGACAGGCCGTCGGTCGGCTTCTTGCACTTCTCCTTTGGCGTGGTGCGCGCGATCAGCAGCATCTTGTCGGCGACCTGGGCGGTGGTGGTCCAGGTCTTCTTGCCGTGCACCACGTAGCCGTTGCCGTCGCGCTCGGCCCTTGTGTCGAGCATCGTCGTGTTGAGGCCGGCATCCGGCTCGGTCACGGCGAAGCAGCCTTTCACCTTGCCCTTGATGATGTCGGGCAGGATGCGCTTCTTCTGCTCCTCGGTGCCGAACACCACGATCGGGTTGGGGCCGAAGATGTTGAGATGGACAGCCGATGCGCCCTGCAGCGCCGCGCCCGACTCGGCCACGGTCTGCATCAGCAGCGCCGCCTCGGTGACGCCCAGGCCCGCGCCGCCATATTCCTCCGGCATCGCGATGCCGAGCCAGCCGGCATCGGCCATGGCGCGATAGAAATCCTCGGGGAAGCCGCCTTCCTTGTCCTTCTTCAGCCAGTACTTGCCGTCGAATTGCGCGCAGAGCTTGGCGACGCTGTCCCTGATCGCGAGTTGGTCTTCGGTGAAGGCGAAATCCATGGTGTTGCTACCTGTTGAGTCCGAGCCAGCTCATCATGACGCGGTTGAATTGGTCCGGCCGCTCGACGTTCGGCAGGTGCCGCGCCCTGGCGATCTCCTCGTACTTGCCGCCGGGGATCTTCGACGCGATCAGCTTGTTGCGCTCGGGCGGCGTGCCCTCGTCCTGGTCGCCGCAGATCACCAGGGTCGGCGCCTTGATGGTCGCGAGCCGGTCGAGATAGTCGAAGTTCTGGATCGCCGCCATGCAGCCGGCCGATCCGTCGGGCGTGGTGCCGCTGATCGTGTCGCGGATCTCCGTCCAGCGCTGCGGATTGACCTGCTTGAACTCGTCGGTGAACCAGCGCTGCATCGTGCTGTCGGCCAGCGCGGCCAGCCCCTTGCTGCGCACCGTGGCCTTGCGCTCCTCCCAGGTGCCGGCCGAGCCCGGCGGCGTCGAGGGCTGGGTGTCGCAGAGGCAGAGCGAGGCGAGGTAGCCCGGGTTCGCGAGCGCGAAACCCTGGCCGATCATGCCGCCGATCGAGAGGCCGATGTAGTGGATCTTCTTGATGTTCAGCACGTCGAGCGCGCCTTTAACGTCGCCCGCGAGCTGGTCCATCGTGTAGTCGCCGGCCACCGGAGCGCTGCCGCCGTGGCCGCGCATGTCGAGGCGCAGCACGCGGTAGCCCGCGCCCAGCAGCGGCACCATCTGCTCGACCCACATGCCGCTGTCGGAGTTCAGCGAATGGGTGAAGCACACGACCGGCGCGTTCTGCGGCCCGGCCAGATCGAAATAGACCTTTCGTCCGTTCAACGAGAGAAGCATGTCTTCCTCCCACTCACATTGCGCTGATGCCGCCGTCGATCACCACTTCGGAGCCGGTCATGAAGCTCGACTCGTCGGAGGCGAGGAAGACCAGCGCCCAGCCCACTTCCTCCGGCCGGCCGAGACGGCCGATCGGTACCTGGCGGCCGAGCTTCTGTTGCATGACGTCCTGGCCGAAGCGGTCGCGGTACTTGTCGAGGATCGGCGTGTCGATGAAGGTCGGGTGCACCGAGTTGCAGCGGATGTTGTAGCCCGACTTGGCGCAGTGCAGCGCCACCGACTTGCTGAGCAGGCGCACGCCCGCCTTGGCCGAGTTGTAGGCCGCCATGTTGGCGCCGGCGATGATGCCCGAGATCGACGAGATGTTGATGATCGAGCCGCCGAGCGATTTCGTGTGCTTCTTGATCTCGGCGACGCCGTGCTTGCAGCCCATGAACACGCCGTCGAGGTCGATCGCGTGGACCTTGCGCCATTCCTCGAGGGTGATGTCCTCGACCGTCTTGCTGAGGCCGATGCCGGCCGAGTTCAGCAGCACGTGCAGGGCGCCGAACTTCGCCACGGTCTCGGCGATCACGGCCTTCCAGTTGTCCTCGCTGGTGACGTCGAGCTTGGCGAAGTGGCCGGAGGCGCCGAGCTTGGCCGCGATCGCCTGGCCGCGGTCGGCGGCAATGTCGGCGACGACGACCCGGGCGCCCTCGCGCACCATCAGTTCCGCCGCGTTGGCGCCCAGTCCCGAGGCGCCGCCGGTGATCAGCGCGACCTTGCCCTTCAGGCGATCCGTCATTTCCCTTTTCCTCCTGCCAGCTTCGCCTCTCGATGGGCGATGTAGCTCGTCGACGCCACGATGATGGCCGCTCCGACGAACGTCCAGATGTCGGAGGTCTTGCCCCAGACCGCGACGTCCATCAAGGCGGCCCAGACGATGCCGAGGAAGGTGATGGGCTGCAGGGCGGAAATGTCGAGCAGCCGGAACGCCCAGGTGATGAAGAAGTAGCCCAGGCTGCCGAATACGCCGGCGGCGAGGAACAGCAGGAGCTGCGGTGCGGTCGGCGTCTGCCAGAACCACAGGCCGAACGGCGTGAAGCAGATCGTGGCGATGGCGCTCTGCCAGAAGACGACGAGGGCGGGGCGGTCGCGGCTCGAAACCGCCTTGGCCACCAGGTTGGAGCCCGCGATCAGCGGAATGGCGGCCAGCATCATCCACGTGCCGGGGTTGGCCTCGCCGAGGCCCGGCCGCACGATCACCAGCATGCCGAGAAAGCCGACACCGACGGCGATCCAGCGCCGCGCGCGCACTTTTTCGCCGAGGAACAGGACGGCGCCCAGGGTGACGAAGATCGGGCCGGTGAAGCCCAGCGCCGCCATCGTGGCGAGCGGCAGCCAGGCGACGGCCTCGTACCACAGCGCGTAGCCGCCGGTGTGGAACAGGCCGCGGAAGCAGTGGAGCTTGAGGTCGCGCGTGGCGAGCCCGGCGATGCCGCCCTGCCAGATCATGATCGGCGCCATCAGCGCGATGCCGGCGACCCAGCGGCCCCACGACACGAAGAGCGGCGGCATCTCGTGCGCGAGTTCCTTCACCGAGGCGTTCAGCCCGGTGAAGAAGAGGCCCGAGATGATCGCCACTACGAAGCCGCGCGCGACGCGCGACGGCAGGTACCGGCTCAGGAGGTCGGAATCGTCGGTGGCGAGTGTGGTCATCTGGCTGGCAACGACCATTCGTATCACGAATGGCCGCGCTCCAAGCTTCGCGGTGCGAGACGCGTGCGGCTCAGTCGAGCGTCATCCGGTAGCGGCCGATCGTGAGCGCCGAACGAGACGTCGCCAGGCCGACGTCGACAGCAGTTGCGAGTCGATCCGCATCACCGCGACGTGCAACGAGCCAAGCCCGATGTAGGGCAGGATCATGCCGATCGCGACCTCGACCGGCGGCGCTGATCGTCAACGGCAGGAAATTGCCGGAACCCGGGACGGTGCTGTCGGCGCCGCCGGGCAAGCTGTTGCGCCAGAGAGCCTAATTCAGCCCGTTCGCCGCGCCGCTCTCGCCTCGCGGCGGGCGATCCAGGTGGTGGCGCCGAAGATCACCATCGCGCCGGCGAAGGTCCAGACGGGCGGCACGTCGCCCCAGATCAGGAAGCCCAGCAGGGAGGCCCACACCAGTTCGAGGAAGCGTGCGGGCTGGGTCGCGGCCACGTCGGCGGCCTTGAGCGAACGGTTGAGGGCGTAGTGACCGAGCGAGCCCAGCGCGCCCACGAAGACGAAGATCGCGAGATGCGTCATCGTCACCTGGCGCCAGAAGAACAGCGCGACCGGCAAGGTGAACGCCGCCACCAGGAACGACTGCCACAGCACGATGGTCTCCGGCCGGTCATACTGCATGAGGCGCTTGGCGAGCAGGTAGGAGCCGGCCGACACGGGCGCGGCCGCGACCAGGATCAGCGTCGCCCAGTTGGCGACGATGCCGTGCTCGAGTTTGGGCGCCAGCACGATCAGCACGCCCGCGAAGCCCACGGCGATGGCGACCCAGCGGTCGACCTGTGCCCGCTCGCCGAGGAAGATCATGGCGCCGGCGGCCAGGAAGATCGGGCTGGTGAAGGAGATCGCGGTGATCTCGGCCAACGGCACGTAGGCCAGCGCGATGAACCACATGCCGCTGCCCACCGTATGCACCAGGCAGCGGACGACCTGCAGCTTGAGGTTCTTGGTGCGCAGGATCGCCGGCCCGCCGACCCGCAGCAGGACCGGCAGGAGAACCAGGCCGCCGAAGAAATAGCGCAGGCACTGGATCTGCCAGGCCTGAAGGTCGGCGGTCAGGATGCGGGACGTGGCGTTCATGACCGCGAAGCAGAGACCGCACAGCGCCATCCACAGCATGCCGCGCAGCGCGGGCCCCAGCATCTCGCTGCGTCGGGCAACTTGTTCGGCGACCGTCATCTCATGGCGACCCTAACGAAACGGGGCGCGACCCGGCAGGTCGCGCCCCGCAGTGCAGGTATGTGACCCGCGTTCTAGTTGTACTTGGCGATCTCCAGCCGGCCGACCTGGTCGCGATGGACCTCGTCCGGACCGTCGGCGAGGCGCAGCGTGCGCTGGTGGGCGTACATGCTGGCGAGCTTGAACACCTGGCTCACGCCGCCGGCACCATGCAGCTGCAGGCAGCGATCGACCACCTTGGAAGTGATGTTCGGCACCGCCACCTTGATCATCGCGATCTGCTGGCGGGCTTCCTTGTTGCCGTACTTGTCCATCGCCCACGCCGCCTTCAGCACCAGCAGGCGGGCCATGTCGATCTCCATGCGCATGTCGGCGACATGGGCCTTGGTCACGCCCATCTCCGAGATGCGCTGGCCGAAGGCGACGCGGCTCTTGGCGCGCTTGATCGCCATCTCGAGCGCGCGCTCGGCAACGCCGATCGCCCGCATGCAGTGATGGATGCGGCCGGGGCCGAGGCGGCCCTGGGCGATCTCGAAGCCGCGGCCTTCGCCCAGCAGGATCGCCGACTTCGGCACGCGCACGTTGTCGTAGATCACCTCGGCGTGGCCGTGCGGGGCGTCGTCATAGCCGAACACGTGCAGCATCTTGACGATCTTGATGCCCTTGGCGTCGCGCGGCACGACGATCATCGACTGCTGGCGATAGGCCGGCGCGTTGGGATCGCTCTTGCCCATCAGGATGATGACCTTGCAGCGCGGATCGCCCATGCCCGACGACCACCACTTGCGGCCGTTGATCACGTAGTCGTTGCCGTCGCTCTCGATGCGGCACTCGACGTTGCGCGCGTCGGACGAGGCGACCGCGGGTTCGGTCATGGCGAAGCACGAGCGGATCTCGCCGTTGAGCAGCGGCTTCAGCCACTTCTCCTTGTGCTCCTTGGAGCCGTAGCGGGCGAACACTTCCATGTTGCCGGTGTCCGGCGCGGAGCAGTTGGTCGCCTCCGAGGCGATCGAGGAACGGCCGAGGATCTCGCAGAGCGGCGCATATTCGAGGTTGCTGAGGCCCATCGTGCCGTGCGTGTCGCCGGACTCACGGTCGGCCGGCAGGAACATGTTCCACAGGCCCCGCTTTTTCGCCTCGGCCTTCACTTCTTCCATGACCGGAGGGAGTTGCCAGCGGTCCTTGGCCTTCTCCATCTGCTCCTCATAGACGGTCTCGGCCGGGTAGATGACCTCGTCCATGAACTTGTTGAGCTTCTCCTGAAGCGCCTTGGTGCGGTCTGAAAATTCAAAGTCCATCGCTGTCCTCCTGCCCCTCCCAGGGCGTCTCTCTCTGGTGCTGCGGCGGACTCTGGCCGAAAAACATGACATTGTGAACGGCCATTCAGGTCGCAGCCCAGGTTTCGGATCGCGGTCTGAAGGCGGAGGAAATGCCAATGAAAATCACTGCCGCCGAGGCGAGCATTCTCAACGTTCCCGAGGACGATCCGCTGGCCAACATGCCGGAGGAAGCCGGCCGGACGCGGCCGATCGTGATCGTGAGGCTGCGCACCGACCAGGGACTCGAGGGTATCGGCGTCACCCTTTATGGCGGCCGCCTGACGCGCGCCCTGCATGCGGCAGTGCAGGACCTTGCCGCGGCGACGATCGGCGAGGATCCGATGCGCATCGAGGCGATCGTCGCCAAGCTGCGCGGCGGAGATATATCTGCGGGCTCGGGGGGACCGGGTGGCATCTTCACCCTGGCGTTGTCGGCGATCGATACCGCGTTGTGGGACATCAAGGGCAAGGCGCTCGAGCAGCCGCTGTGGAAACTGCTGGGCGGCCATCGCGCGCGCGTGCCGACCTATGCCTCGGGCTCGCTGCGGCGCGGCCTCACCGACAAGCAGGCCGAACAGGCCGCGCGCATTCTGATCCAGAAGGGCTTCAAGGAGATGAAGACCCAGATGGCGCTGCCGGGAAATCCCTCGCCGGCCGAGGAAGTGCGGCGTGTGCGCGTGGTGCGCGACGCGATCGGGCCCGACATCAAGCTGATGTGCGACATCAATCAGCGCTGGCGGCCCGAGCAGGCAATCGACATCGGCCATCGGGTCGAGCAGGCCGGCGTCGGGCTGTTCTGGCTGGAAGACGTCACGACGGCCGACGATTATCAGGGACTGGCGCGGGTCACCGCCGCACTCAAGACTCCGGTCGCAGGCGGCGAGTATGTCTGGGGCATCCAGCCCTTCCGACAGATGATCGAAGCGCGCTCGGTCGACATCGTCATGGTCGATCTCGCGCGGGTGGGCGGCGTCAGCCAGTGGATGAAGGTCGCCGGCATGGCCGAGGCCTTCAATCTGCCGATCGTCAGTCACGTCATGCCCGAGGTGCTGGTTCACATGGTCGCGGCCTGCCCGAACGGGCTGACAGTCGAGTACATGCCGTGGATGCTGGCGCTCTACGAGGAAACGCCAAAGATCGAGAACGGCGAGATGGTACTGCCCACGACGCCGGGGCTCGGCCTGAAGTTCGACGAGAAGGCGATCAATCGCTTCAAGGCATAGGATATGGATACGCTCGCACAGGTCCCCTTCAAGCCGATCGAGTTCCTGAGCCGCGACGTCGAGGTCGAGCGCCGTGCAGACGGTACGGTGATCCTGCAGTCCCGGCACAGGCTGAAGCCCCACGAGAAGCATGTGCCGGCCTTTGTCGCCAAATGGGCGACCGAGGCGCCGGACCGGGTATGGCTGGCGCAGCGCCGCGGCCCCGCGCGCGACTGGCTGAAAGTGACGTACGCGGAGGCCAGGAAGCAGATCGATTCGATCACCCAGGCGCTGCTCGATCGGGGCTTCGGTCCCGACAAGGCGGTGATGATCCTGTCCTCGAATTCCATCGAGTTCGCGCTGCTCACCATGGCGGCGATGCAGGCCCGCGCGCCGGTCGCGCCGGTGTCGCCGGCCTATTCGGTGATGAGCCAGGACCACGCCAAGCTGAAATACGTCTTCGACCTCATCAAGCCCGGCCTGGTGTTCGTGCAGAACGGCGAGATCTATGCCGGCGCGCTCGACGCGCTCGATCTGGACGGCGTGATCATCGTCCATGTCGACAAGCCGCCGCCGAAGCGCCAGTCGCTGCCGTTCAGCGAGCTGGTCGCGACCCGGGCGACGGAAGCGGTCCAGCGCTCGCTCGACCAGATCGGGCCCAGGACGGTCGGCAAGTTCCTGTTCACCTCGGGCAGCACCGGCATGCCCAAGGCGGTGATCAACACCCAGGAAATGATGTGCGCCAACATCGCCATGGGTCAGATGGCGCGGGTGCGCCAAGCCGAGGATCCCTCGCCGGTGCAGCTCGATTGGCTGCCGTGGAACCATACGATGGGCGGCAATGCCACCTTCCAGGGCAATCTCGCCGAAGGCGGTACGACCTACATCGACGACGGCAAGCCGCTGCCCGGCCTGTTCGAGGAGACGCTCAGGAACCTGCGCGAAGTCTCGCCGACGTCCTTCGCCAACGTACCGGCGGGCTACGCCATGCTGGCGACGGCGCTGGAGAAGGATGAGTCGCTGGCGAAGAAATTCTTCAAGAACCTCAATTCGCTCGCCTATGGCGGCGCGACCCTGCCCGACGACCTCTACGAGCGGATGGAGACGCTGGCGGTCAAGCACACCGGCTACCGCCTGCCGTTCGTCACCGGCTGGGGGTCGACCGAGACGGCGCCGACCGCGACCACGGTGCACTGGGCCTCGGAGCGCGTCGGCCTGATCGGCCTGCCGTTTCCCGGCGTGAAGCTCAAGATGGTGCCGACCGGCGAGGAGGGCCGATACGAGCTCCGGCTCAAGAGCGTCATCGTCACGCCCGGTTACTACAAGCGTCCCGACCTCACCGCGCAGATGTTCGACGAGGAAGGCTTCTACAAGATCGGCGACGCCGGCCGTTTCGTCGACCCGAACGACCCGAGCTGGGGCCTGATCTTCGACGGCCGCGTGGTCGAGGATTTCAAGCTGATGAGCGGCACCTTCGTGCTGGTCGGCACGCTCCGCACCACCGCGATCGCGGCGGCGACGCCCGTACTGCAGGACGCCGTGGTGTGCGGCGAGGGCCGCGAGCATGTCGGCCTGCTCGGCTTTCCCAACTTTGCCGCCTGCCGCAAGGTGGCAGGCGACAACGACATGAAGCTGTCGAACGAGGCTCTGCTCGCCCACCCCGCGGTGATCGAGACCGTGAAGGCCGGCCTTGCGCGGATGAACGCCGAGGGCAAAGGCTCCTCGATGCGCGTGCAGCGCGTGCTGCTGATGACCGAGGCACCCTCGGTCGACGGCCACGAGATCACCGACAAAGGCTACATCAACCAGCGCGCCACGCTCGAACGGCGCAAGGCCCTGGTCGAAAAGCTCTATGCCGGAGGGCCCGGCGTGATCGAGATTCCCTGAGCCATTCATCCCAGCCAAGGACGACAAACGATGCTGACCGACCGCTATGGCCTGCCGATCACCACCACTTCGCAGGCGGCGCGCGATGCCTACATCGCCGGTGCCGACGGCGTGCTGGCGGCCGGCGACACCGACAAGGCCGACCTGCGCCGCGCCATCGAGGCCGATCCGGATTTCGCGCTGGCGCACATCGCGCTCGCCCGCGCGAGCTTCATCGTGGCCGACGTCGCGACCGCGCGGGCCGGCGTGGCCCGGGCGCGCGAGCTCGCGCCGAAGCTGACGCCGCGCGAGCAAGGCCACATCAACGCCCTGGCGCTGGCGATGGAGGGCAAGCCGGTCGATGCCTTCGAGGCGACCAAGGCGCATCTCGCGGCGTATCCGCGCGATGCCATGGTGGCGGCGCCGGCGACCGGCGTGTTCGGCCTGATCGGCTTCAGCGGCCGGCAGGGCCGCGAGCCCGAGCAGGTCGCGTTCCTGGAGCCGCTCCGCAAACACCTCGCCGACGATTGGTGGTTCCAGGGCGTCTATGCCTTCGCGCTGGAGGAGCTGGGCCGGCTCGACGAGGCACTCGACCAGATCGAGCGCAGCATGAAGACCAATCCGCGCAATGCGCACGGGGCGCATATCAAGGCACACGTGCTCTACGAGATGGGCGAGGACAAGAAGGGCCTCGACTATCTGGAAGGCTGGCTGCCGGCCTATGCGCGCGAGGGGATGATGCACTGCCACATCTCCTGGCACGTCGCGATGTTCGCCATGATCCTGGGCGATCTCGACAAGGCGTGGCGGGTCTACGACGCCCAGGTGCGCCCCGGCGGCGCCTGGGGCCCCGCGCTCAACGTGGCGACCGATGCGCCGGCATTCCTGTGGCGCGCCGAACTCGCCGGCCAGCCGCGCAAGCCGCAGGCATGGCAGCTCGTGAACGACTACGTGCAGAAGTCCTTTCCCAAGGCCGGCATTGCGTTCGTCGACGTCCATCGTGCGTTGTCGGCAGTGGCCGCGGGCGACACCGCAGCGATCGCGGCGATCGTTGCCGAACTGGAAGAGCGCTCGGCATCGGGCAAGGCACCGTCGGGCGATATCGTGCCCCGCCTGGCCAAGGGGCTGGCGGCCTACGGCAAGGGCGACTGGACGGGCGCGATCGCGATCCTGCAGCCGGCGCTCGCCGAGACGGTGCGCATCGGCGGCAGTCGAGCCCAGCGCGACCTGATCGTGAACACGCTGCTCGCGGCCTATCTCAAGGCGGGACAG
>CAWUOG010000059.1:0-12599 GCA_963923875.1 uncultured Alphaproteobacteria bacterium | reverse complement strand
GCCACCATAGAAAAGAGGGTGAAGTCATGACCTACACGCTTGAGCAGCTCTCCAGCGACATCAAGGCGGCGCTGAAGGCCGATCCCGGCAAGGGCGGCAAGGAGGCGGTATGCAAACTCGTATCTAAGGCGTGCCTTGATAAGGAATTCATCGCCAAGCACCTGACACCGGAAAACTGCAAGCCGCGCAAGGTGCTCTACGAAGATCCCGAGCTCGGCTTCTGCGTCTGTGGCCACGTCTACATGAAGCCAGCGCACGGCGAGCCGCACGATCA
This sequence comes from uncultured Alphaproteobacteria bacterium, assembly GCA_963923875.1. Taxonomy (GTDB): domain Bacteria; phylum Pseudomonadota; class Alphaproteobacteria; order Reyranellales; family Reyranellaceae; genus Reyranella. Next base: position 12,325 of record CAWUOG010000059.1, on the reverse strand, counting down.
TGGCTCAAGCTGGGCGATCTACGGCCTGGCCGAGGGGGATACCGAAATGACCGACTGGAAGGTCGTACGCAAGGGCGACGGCACCAATCCGATTCTGGTCGAACCCGAGAAGGTCTACACGCTTCGACCGGGCGACGCGCACTTCTACGACGTGCACGTCATCCATTCGCCCAAGCGCGACACGGTGACAAAGCTGGTGCGTATCGAGGGCGGAAACCTCGACCGCATCAAGCGTTCCAACATCAAGGCGGCAGCCAAAGTCGCGGCCGAGTAGGCGGTCGCCGTTCTGCTCGGCGGCCAACTCACTTGGCCGCTAGCGGATCGTTCTGCGAGCCTGTCCAGGCATGCACGGCGACACCGAAGACTAGGCTGGTCAGCTCGCCGTGTTTGATCTCGAAGGCGTGCGGATTGTTGGGATCGCACACAATCCAGGTTACGCCGACATTGTGCGCGATCTTTCCCTGTTCGCGCACGTCATCGACCTGAGAACCGATATCACGAGTGCGGACCCTGGTCTGAGCGGTCATCGACGGGGGCCTTCCATGACAGGCGGCCCGCCGACTGCATCAGTATCCCGATTTCGGATCGACCGTGTGAATGAGCGGCTGGCCGCTGCGCAGACGCCTGATGTTTTCGACCACCCCCGGTGACGCGGTGCGTGGGTTGGTGGCGCCCGCGATATGTGGCGTCACGCGCACCTTGGGATGCGTCCAATAGGGGTGATGCTTCGGCAGAGGTTCAGTGTTGAATACGTCGAGCGCGGCTCCGCTAACGTGGCCTGAATTCAGTGCCGCCAGCAGGTCGGTATCCACGACATGGCCTCCACGCGCCATGTTGATCACATAGGCGCCCCTGGGCAGGGCGGCGAAGGTTCGGGCGTTCAGAATGCCTTGCGTCTCGCGCGTCAGTGGCAGCACTGCCACCAGGATGTCGCTTCGCGCCAGAAACTTCACCAGGCCGTCGGGGCCATGGAAGGTCTCGATGCCAGCCAGGGTCTTGGCGGTGCGGCTCCAGCCTGCGGTCGGGAAGCCCAGCGCCGCGAACTTCTTTGCCGTGTCCTGGCCAATCGTGCCCAAGCCCATCACGCCGACCTTGCGATGAATGGTGTCGACGAAGTCGAGCGGCTTCCATTCCCTGGCGTGCTGGAGCTCGGCGTACTTGTCGATGTCGCGATGGTGGCGCAGCGCCCAGTAGATCGCATACTCGCTCATCTGGCCAACCAGCCCGTCATCCATGATGCGGGTGATCGCGACGCCCTCCGGCACGCGGTTGTCGGCCAGCAGGTGGTCGACGCCCATGCCCAGCGACACGACCATTCTTAAATTCTTGAACGAGGCGAGCACGCCCTTATCGGGTTTCCAGGCCAGCGCAATGTCGATCTCGTCGGTGTTGCCGAAGCCGGTCTGCAGGGTACGAAAGTCGGTCGGCCCGATCGCTTCCTCGAAGATCTTTTTCCAGTGAATGCCGTCGGTATCACGGCTGACATACGCAATGGCTCCCGCCATGGACTCGTGTTCCCTTCTTGCTGTGGCCAAGATGTAGACGGATTGGTGCGACAAGGCGACCCCGCCGATTTCACAGCCGCCAGCGCGCTTTGCAGGACCTTCGAGGCCCCTAGGGGCTGCCAACCGCCTCGAGGTTGAAGGCCGCTGCGATCAACGCCTTGGTGTAGGGCGTCTGCGGTGCCTCGAACACCTGCTTTGCGGATCCGCGCTCGACCACCTTGCCGTGGCGCAGCACGACCACTTCGTCCGCCAGCGCCCGCACCACCTTCAAATCATGACTGATGAAGAGGTAGGCGAGCTTGTGTCGTACCTGCAGGTCGCGCAGCAGGTCGACGATCTGCGCCTGGACGCTCATGTCGAGCGCCGAGGTTGGCTCGTCAAGCACGATGAAGCGCGGCTTCAGCACCAGGGCGCGGGCGATAGCGATGCGCTGGCGCTGGCCGCCGGAGAATTCGTGCGGATAGCGGTCGCGCAGGCCGGGGAACTTCGCGGGATCGAGGCCGACCTCGCGCAGCGCCTCGTCGATCATGCGGGTGCGCTCGGCTTCGCTGCCGATATCGTGAACCTCGAGCCCTTCGCCGACGATGGCGCCTACGGTCATGCGCGGGCTGAGTGAGCTGTAGGGATCTTGGAAGACGATCTGCATCTGGCGGCGCAGTGGCCGCAGGTCGCGCTGCGCCAGTTTCTGCAGGTCCTGGCCGTCGAAGGCGATGCCGCCCTCGCTTCTCTCCAGCCGCAACAGCGCCAGGCCCAGTGTGGTCTTGCCCGATCCCGATTCGCCCACCAGCCCGATCGTGTGACCCTGCTTCAGCGCGATGCTGACACCGTCGACCGCCTTCACGTGGCCCACCGTGCGACGCAGCACGCCGCGCTTGATCGGGAAGTGGACCTTCAGGTCGTCGAGGCGAACGATCTCCGGCGCCGAGGGATCGGCGACCGCCGGCTGGCCTTTCGGTTCGGCCGACAGAAGATGCTGCGTATAGGCGTGCTTGGGGAGATCGAAAACTTCGGCGACCGGACCCTGCTCGACGATCTCGCCCCTGGTCATGACGCAGACGCGGTCGGCGATCTTGCGAACTATGCCGAGGTCGTGGGTGATGAACAGCAAGGCCATGCCGTATCTGGCCTGCAGGCCTTTCAGCAATTTCAGAATCTGCGCCTGGATGGTGACGTCGAGCGCGGTGGTCGGCTCGTCGGCGATCAGCAGGTCGGGTTCGTTGGCCAACGCCATGGCGATCATCACGCGCTGGCGCTGGCCGCCCGAGAGCTGGTGTGGATAGGCGTCGAGCCGCTTCGCCGCATCGGGAATGCCAACCTGTTCGAGCAGGTCGAGCGTGCGCCTGCGCGCGGCCTCGCGGGTCAGCCGCTTGTGCAGGATCAGGACTTCATTGATCTGCCGCTCGATCGTGTGCAGCGGGTTGAGCGAGGTCATCGGCTCCTGGAAGATCATCGACACGCGGTTGCCGCGCACCTTCAGGAGCTCGCCTGCAGCCGCGCCGACCAGCTCCTGGCCCTGGAACCGGATCGAGCCGCCAGGATGCCTGGCCATCGGGTAGGGAAGGAGCTGCAGCACCGACAGTGCCGTCACCGACTTACCCGATCCGGACTCGCCGACCAGCGCCAGGGTCTCGCCACGGCCAATGTCGAAGCTGACGTGCTTCACTGCCTCAACGGCATTGGTGCCGGTGCCAAAGGTTACCGACAGATCTCGGACCTGGAGCAATGCAGGCGGGTTCATGCCAGTACCTTGCGCGGGTTGAAGGCGTCGCGCACCGCTTCGCCAATGAATACCAGCAGGGTCATCATGGTGGCGATGACCACGAAGCCGGTAAACGCGAGCCAGGGCGCGTTGAGATTGTTCTTGCCCTGCAGCAACAGTTCACCCAGCGATGGCGACCCGGCGGGCAGGCCGAAGCCCAGAAAGTCCAGCGCCGTCAGAGTCGTGACGGAGCCCGCCAGGATGAAAGGCAGAAACGTGAGGCTGGTCGTCATCGCGTTGGGCAGGATGTGCCGGAACATGATGCGCACGTCCAGCATGCCCAATGCCCGGGCCGCTCGTACGTAGTCGAAATTGCGCCCGCGCAGGAACTCGGCACGTACATAGCCGACCAGGGCCATCCAGCTGAACAGCAGCATGATGCCCAGCAACACCCAGAAACCGGGCTGGATGAAGCTCGCCAGAATGATCAGGAGATAGAGTGTGGGCATACTCGACCAGATTTCCAGAAAGCGCTGAAACAGTAGATCTACCCAGCCGCCAAAATAGCCCTGAAAGGCTCCGGCCGCGATTCCGATCACCGAACTGAGCACGGTCAGGACCAAGCCGAACAATACCGAGATCCGGAAGCCGTAGATGAGTCGGGCCAGAACATCGCGCGCCTGGTCGTCGGTGCCGAGCCAGTGCTCGCGAGAGGGCGGTTGAAGCGTCTTGCGCTCTTCCCCGTGGCCAACCGTATTGTAGCTGTAGGGAATGGGCGGCCAGAGGATCCAGCCCTTCTTGTCGATCGATTCCTTGATCTCCTTGTCGGAATAGACGGCGTTGGTCGGGAGTTCGCCGCCAAAGGTCGTTTCCGGGTAGTCGCGGATCATCGGTACATAGAACGCGCCATCGTAGCGAATCAGGATCGGGCGGTCATTGGCCAGCATCTCCGCGCCAAGCGACAGCGCGAACAGAACCGTGAACAGAATCAACGACCACGTGCCGCGACGATTGGCGCGGAAGGCCGCGAGGCGGCGTCTACTCAGCGCGTCCATCAGTTGCGCGCCTCGAAATCGATGCGGGGATCGATGACCGTGTAAAGCACGTCGCCGAGCAGACCAATCAGAAGGCCGAGGAGTCCAAAGAAGTAGAGCGTCCCGAACATGACGGGATAATCGCGGTTGAGCGCGGCCTCGAAACCGAGCAGGCCAATGCCATCGAGCGAGAAGATGACCTCGATCAGCATCGAACCTGTGAACAGGATGCCGATGAAGGCCGCCGGGAATCCCGAGATCGGGATCAGCATGGCATTTCGGAACACGTGGCCGTACAGCACCCGCCGCTCGGCCAGACCCTTGGCACGTGCCGTGAGTACGTACTGCTTGTTGATCTCTTCGAGGAAGGAGTTCTTGGTCAGGAAGGTGAGCGTCGTGAAGCCGCCGATGGTCATCGCCGTGATCGGCAATGCCATGTGCCAGAAATAGTCGACGATCTTCTCGAAAAGCCCGAACTGTCCCCAATCGTCCGAAACCAGGCCGCGCAGCGGGAACCATTTCAGGTAGCTGCCGCCGGCGAACAGCACGACTAACAGGAGAGCGAACAGGAAGCCGGGAATGGCATTCAGTACGATCAGGGTGCTCGAGGTACCGAGATCGAAGCGCGAGCCGTCGCGCACAGCCTTGGCGATGCCGAGCGGCAACGACACCAGGTAGATCAGAAGGGTTGTCCAGAGGCCGAGGGAAATCGAGACCGGAAGCTTGTCGATCACCAGATCGACCACGCGGCGATTGCGGAAGAAACTCTCGCCGAAGTCGAAGACGAGGTAATTCTTCATCATCAGGAAGAAACGCTCGTGCATCGGCTTGTCGAAGCCATACATCTTTTCGATGCGTTGAATGAGTTCCTTGGGCAGACCGCGAGCGCCACGATAGGTGCCGGCGCTGCCGCCAGAAGTGTCGGTTTGGGTGCGGCTGCTCGTGTCGCTGACGTTACCGGAAATCCGATCGGTTGCGTTCCCGGCTGTGCCCTGGATCTGCGACATCATCTGCTCGACCGGTCCGCCGGGAGCCGCCTGAATGATCACGAAATTGATCACCATGATGCCGACCAAGGTCGGGACCATGAGCATCAGGCGGCGCAGGATGTAGGCAAGCATCTAACGGAAGGGCCTACTTCTTCTCCGGCTGCTGCGGCGCCCTGTCTTTGGCGGGATCGACCCACCAGGTGTCGAGCGCTACCGGCGCGTACTTGGCGCTCTTCTCCGGCCGGGAGAACTTGTTCCAGTAGGCCACGAAGGCCTTGTTGTTGTGCCATGCGGGCAGAACGAAGTGGTTCCACAGCAGCACGCGATCGAGCGCGCGCGTCACGGCGATCAGGCTTTCGCGATCCGGTGCGGCGATCAACTGCTCGATCAACCGGTCTATCGACGGATCCTTGATGCCGGCGGTGTTGCGACTGCCTGCCGTCTCGGCGGCCTTCGAACCCCAGAAGTCGCGCTGTTCGTTGCCCGGCGACAGGGATTGGCCGAAGCCGTCGGACATCATGTCGAAGTCGAACTCGTCCTCGCGCCGCTTGAATTGCGCGGTGTCGACGGTGCGTACATTCATGTCGACGCCGATTCGCTCGAGGTTCTGCCTGTAGGGAAGCGCGATGCGTTCGAAGCTTGCATCGTTGAGCAGCATCTCGAAAGCGAACCTCTTGCCCGCCTTGTCGGTCATCTTGCCGTCCTTGATCTCCCAGCCGGCTTCCTTGAGCAGCGCCAGGGATCTGCGCGCGAGATCGCGAACGTTGCCCGTGCCGTCCGTTACCGGCGGCTTGAATTCCTTCGTGAAGACCTCGTCGGGGATCTTGCCCCTGAGTGGCTCAAGATACTTTAGCTCTTCTGGCGAGGGCAGGCCGCCGGACGAAGCCAGCTCGGAGTTTCCGAAGTATGACAGGTTGCGCTTGTAGAGCCCGTAGAAGAGGTTCTTGTTGCTCCATTCGAAGTCGAACATGCCGGCGATCGCCTCGCGCACGCGCCTGTCCTTGAACAATTCGCGGCGGGTGTTGAAGGTGAAGCACTGCATGCCGGTAGGCAGCTCATGGGGAATCTCGTCGCGCTTGATACGGCCGTCTTTGACCGGCGGCACATCGTATGCGGTCGCCCAGTTGCGCGCGATATTCTCCTGACGGATATCGATCTCGCCTGCTTTGAACGCCTCGAACTGAACCGTGACATCGCGATAGTACTCATAGCGGATCACGTCGAAGTTGTTGCGGCCGCGATTCATCCAGAGATCCTTCGCCCACCAGTCGGCAACCCTGCGGTAGGTGATCGAGCGGCCTGCATCGAATGAATCGACCTTGTAGGGGCCACTGCCCATCGGGATGTCGAGCGAAACCTTCTCGAAGTCGCGCGTCGCCCACCATTTCGACGGCAGTATCTGAAGCTGACCGACGATGAGCGGCAGTTCCCTGTTGGTGTCGTCGCGGAAGACGAAGCGCACCTTGCGATCGCCAATCTTCTCCGCCTTCAGCACGTCGTGATAGTAAAATGCGTAGTTCGGAGCGCCCTTCGCCTTCAGGATGTCGAAGGTGAAGATCACGTCCTCGACGGTGATCGGGCTGCCGTCATGCCACCGGGCCTGCGGCCGCAGGGTAAAAGCCACCCAGGAGCGATCCTCGGGCCACTCGATGGCTTCTGCGATCAGTCCATACTCGGTCGAAGCTTCGTCGCGCGAGCTCCAGCACAGAGACTCCCAGATCTGGGTAATGCCGGCGGCCGGCACGCTCTTCGTGATGAACGGGTGCAGCGAGTCGAACGTCCCGCGCGCTCCGAATCTCGCCGTGCCGCCCACCGGGGCGCTGGGATTAAGATAGTCCGGGGGGCCGGCGTTCGCAGGGTATTTCGGCGCCCCGTGCATCGCGAAGCCATGGCTGACATGTACCTTCGATGAACTTTGTGCCCGCACGATCGCCGGCGCACCGATCACGAGCGCCGCGCCGCCCGCCAAAACGCTGCGCCGTTTGATCGACATTCGCCCGCGCTCCCGTTGGTTCTCGCCTCGCTTCATATATAGCGCGATGAATCGGGGCGGGACTATGGCTGCCCGATCACAAGCATGTCGGGTGGAACGGCCGGCGGTTTCCACAGGCGCCGGGCGTCCAAGCGATGGGCGCGCTCGGCAGCGTCAGCTGTCACCCTTGATGCCCGCTTCCTTCACCAGTTTGCCGTAGCGCGCATAGTCGGCGACGTAGAGAGCTTGCACCTCGGCTGGGGTGCGCGCGTCCGGCACGTCGCACGATGCCTTATCGAGCCGCTCGCGTGTTTCGGCGCCGGCGACCACCTTCATCGCCGCGTCATGGATGCGATTCACGATCTCGGGCGGCGTGCCGGCGCGCACGGCGATCGTGTACCAGCTCATCACTTGCGCGTCGCCAAAGCCCTGCTCGGTGAAGGTAGGCACGTCGGGCAGCTCCCTGCTGCGCTTGTCGCCGATGAAGCCGATGGCGCGCAGTTTGCCCGCCTTGACGTGCTGCAGGGCCAGTGGTCCGGGCAGAAAGCCGACCTGCAGCCGGCCTTCCAGCAGGTCGGTCATTCCCGGTGGAATGCCGCGATAGGGCACCGGGGTCATGTCGAACTTGGCGACGCTCTTCAGCAGTTCAGCCGACAGATGTATCGACGAGCCGTTGCCGGGATTGAGGTAGTTGAGCTTGCCGGGATTGGCCCGGGCGTAGGCGACCAGTTCCTTCAGATTGTTGATCGGCAAGCTCGGGTTGACGGTGGCGACCGACGTCGCGACGGCCACCAGGGCCGCGCCCTGGAAATCCCTCAGCGCGTCGTACGACACGGTCTGCAAGTGCGGTGCCACGACGTGGCTGATGGTGGCAATCACCCAGGTGTAACCGTCCGCCGGCGCCTGCGGGATCATGGCGGTGGCAAGTGTGCTGTTTGCGCCGGGCTTCGGATCGACCACGATCGGCTGGCTGAGCTCGGCCGCCATTGGTTCGGCGACAGCCCGCGCCACGATGTCGACGATGCCGCCGACCGGATAGGGCACCAGGAAGCGAATCGGCTTGCTCGGGTAGGTGTCTGCGACCGCGGCCGGCGCGACTGCCGCCAGGCCGGCGGCCATGCCGACGCGCATGGTCCGGCGACGTGTGAAATTCATTACTAAATCCTCCCTGAATGCGACCGTAGGATCGCTGTCGCCGCTTGTCACTCGATTGGATCGCCGCTACGAGGCAAAGCATGAAGTCGCAACGTTTCGTTCTCGCCAAGCCGCTCGAGTGCGGCCTCTCGCTCTCCATTGATCTGGCGCCGGGTGGCGACGCCGCCAAAGGGTTGAAGCGGGTTGCGGCCGGTTACGACCTGGAATGGGGCACGCTCGGCATCGGTGAGCCGCTGACGATGGCTCTGCACAGGAAGGTGCCAGGCCTCTCGACTTTCCCGGCGATGTCGGCGCCCGGTTCGGGCGTGCCGTCGACACAGCACGCGATGTGGCTGATGCTGGCTGGTGCGACCCAGGGCGCGATCTTCGCCACCGTGCAGAAGGTCAAGGCGCTGCTCGGTCGCGACTTCTTCGTCGCCGATTCGATCGCGACTTTTCACAACGCCAGCCACGATCTCAGCGGCTACGAGGACGGGACCGAAAATCCGAAGGGAGCCAAGGCCGTGAAAGCTGCGATCGTGGCCAAGGGGCCGGGTCTCGCCGGCTCCACCTTCGTCGGCGTGCAACGCTGGGTGCACGATCTCGACTATTTCAACAGCCTGTCGCAGGCACGACGAGACAATTCGATCGGGCGGCGGCTGAGCGACAACGAGGAACTCGAGCACGCCCCCAGGAGTGCGCACGTCAAGCGCACCGCTCAGGAGGATTTCGAGCCCAACGGCTTCATGGTCCGTCGGTCGATGTCGTTCGCCGACGGTCGTGCCAAGGGCCTCGAGTTCATCGCCTATATGGCCCATCTCGACACGTTCACGCGGCAGATGCGCCACATGGCTGGCCTCGACGACGGGATTGCCGACGCGCTGTTCCAGTTTTCGCGGCCGGTGACCGGCGCCTACTACTGGTGCCCGCCCGCCCGAAGCGGCAGAGCAGACTTGCGGATTCTGGGCCTCTGAGGTTTGACTTCGCGGCCAAGCGGCCGCAGGTTCGACGCCATGGTTGATACCGTCAATTTCGCGCCGGAGTTCGATGCACCGCTCGAATACATGCGGCGCACGCGCGACTACTACCTCGCCCTAGGCTACGACAATCCCTATCGCTGGGCACATTACACCGATGCACCGTTCACGCCGCTGAAGAAGTCGCTGAAGGACAGCACGCTGGCGCTGATCACGACGGCTGCGCCTTATCAACCCGACAAGGGCGATCAGGGACCGGGCGCGGCCTACAACGCCGGCGCCAAGTTCTACAGTGTGTATTCTGGCGACACCGCGCGGGATCACGACACGCGCATTAGCCATATCGGCTACGACCGCAAGCACACCACGGCGAAGGATTCCAACACCTGGTTCCCGCTGCCGCTGATGCGCGAGTTCGCGGGCGAGGGTCGCTTCAAACTCGCCAAGCGCTTCCACGGTGCGCCGACCAATCGCAGCCAAAGGGTCACGATCGAAACCGACGCGCCGGAAATCCTGGCGCGCTGCCGGCAGGATCAGGTCGATGCCGCGCTGCTTGTGCCGACTTGACCCGTCTGTCACCAGACCGTGAGTCTGGTCGCAAGATACCTCGAACGTAACGGCATCCCGACAATCGTGATGGGCGCCGCCAAGGACATCGTCGAATGGGCCGGCGTGCCGCGCTTCCTGTTCAGCGACTTCCCGCTCGGAAATTCCTGCGGCAAACCGCACGAGCCCGATACGCAGCGGTTCACCCTCGATCTGGCGCTCAAGGTGCTGGAGAGTGCAGTCGGTCCACGCACGACGGTGCAGTCGCCGCTGCGCTGGAACGAGGACGGCGACTGGAAGAACGACTACAACAACCTCTCGCGCATGCCGGCCGAAGAAGTCGCCAAGCGGCGTGCGGAGTTCGACAAGGTGAAGCAGACCGCGCTCGAGCAGCGCAAGAAGGCCGGCGTCGCCTAGGAAGCAAGCGATGAGCAAGCCGTTCGCCGGCGTCAAGATTCTCGATTTTACGCGCGTGCTGGCGGGACCCTATGCGTCCTATCAGCTCTCGCTGCTCGGCGCCGACGTGATCAAGGTCGAGGCGCGCGAAGGCGACGAGATGCGCTTCGGCACGCGCTCCAACGATTGGGAGAAGCGCGGGCTTGCCGCTCCGTGGGTCGCGGTCAATGCCGGCAAGCGCTCGATTACCATGGATCTCAAGAGCCCGAAGGCGATCGAGGCAGTGATGCGCCTGGTGCCAAAGGTGGACGTGGTGATGGAGAATTTCCGTCCTGGCGTGATGGACAAGCTCGGTATCGGCTGGGAGACGCTGAAAAAGGTGAACCCGCGGCTGATCTACTGCGCGGTGTCGGGCTTCGGTCAGGTCGGGCCCGACAAGGCGACGGCGGCATTCGACGGGATGATCCAGGCGATGTCGGGCCTGATGTCGATCACGGGATTCCCGGCCAACGGGCCGACCCGCGTGGGCTTCGCTGGCGCGGACGTGATGTCGGGCTTCACTGCGGCATTCGGTGTCGCCTCGGCACTCTATCAGCGCACGCACACCGGCAAAGGCCAGTTGGTCGATGTCGCGATGATCGACGCGGTGACGGGCTTCCTCGCCCAACAGTTCACCGAGCACATGATGACTGGCCGCGTGCACGAGCAGGCGCAGAACCTGTCGGTCACGCGCAAACCTACCGGTAACCTGTTCAAGACAAAGGACGGCTGGATGGTGCTGGCGGTAATGACCGATCCGCAATTCCAGCGGCTGATGAAGCAACTCGACTGTGAAGCCGCACTTTCCGAGCCGCGCTTCAAGGATTGGGCGGCGCGCATTGCCAACAACACTGCTCTGCACGAGATCGTCGAGGCAGCGATGAAGCGGCGAACCTCGGCGGAGTGGACCGAGATCTTCGCCAAGAACGACATTCCCGCGGGTCGCGTACTGTCGATCCCCGAGACTGTAAAGCTCGACCATTACGGCCACCGCACCATCATGCAGACGATCGAGACCGAGCACGGCCCGATCAAGGTGGTCGGCTCGGGCTTCCGATTGGAGCATGACGGTGGCTCGGTCGAGCGGCCGCCGGCCACGATCGGCCAGCACACCGACGAGGTGCTGCGCGAAGCGGGCTATTCCTCTGCCGAGATCGCTGAAATGCGCGCCGCGAAGGCGATTTAGGCGGGTTTCAACCCACCGCCTTTCAGCCTAATATCCATTTGTCCAAGGGGGGCCCCGCCAGGGGGCTGAGATACCGACGGGCTTTTGCCGGCGCGGTGACCCTTTGAACCTGATCCGGGTCATGCCGGCGAAGGGAACGGATATCTCCTTTGCACGACACCACCGGGTCTCCGCCTGCCATCAGTCACGGGAGATCCTCGTCATGGACACCATCATTCCTACCCCGAAGGTGACGACCGGTCCGCTGCCGGCGTCGCAGAAGATCTACACCACGCCGGAAGCGGCACCCGACCTCAGCGTGCCTCTGCGCGAGATCACGCTCAGCGAGCCGACCGAGCCCAAGGTCCGCGTCTACGACACGACCGGTCCCTATACGGATCCGACGGTTGCGATCGATGTTCGCAAGGGTCTGCTGCGCGCGCGTCGCGCGTGGGTGACGGCGCGCGGCGGCATCGAGGAGTATGCCGGCCGGCCGATCCAGGCGATCGACAATGGCAACGTCAAAACCTCGGCATTGCAGCCGTTTCCCAATACGCCCAAGCCGATGCGCGGCCTCAATGGCCATAAGATCACGCAGTACGAATGGGCGAAAGCTGGCATGATCACCAAGGAGATGATCTATGTTGCCGAGCGCGAGAATCTCGGCCGCAAGGTCGCGCATGAGCTCGCGCAGGAGCGGCTGAGCGACGGCAACAGCTTTGGCGCAGCGCTACCGGAGTTCATCACCCCGGAGTTCGTGCGCAACGAGATCGCGCTCGGCCGCGCGATCATTCCTGCGAACATCAACCATGCCGAACTCGAGCCGATGATCATCGGCCGCAACTTCCTGGTGAAGATCAACGCCAACA
>CAWUOG010000058.1:0-12617 GCA_963923875.1 uncultured Alphaproteobacteria bacterium | reverse complement strand
TCGTGCAGTCGAAGCCGGTGGCGGTCACCTGGTCGGGCAGCGCCTGGGCCAGCGCCTTCATCACCGCGTTGAATACGCGATAGGCCGGGATCATGCGGGCACGCACCGGCGCCGGCGGCCGCGGGTTCAGGAGCGAACCGTACGGCACCTTGATGCGTACGGGCCGCGCCATGCCCTCGTTGTAGGGAATGTCGGGCGAGGTCAGGACCGACTTCACGCACGAGAGTGCGGCCGACAAGGTCGAGGAGTAGGGGCAGTTGAGATTGCGCTTCACCTGTCCGCAGGTGCCTTCGAAATCGATCTCGACACTGTCATCGGCGATCGTGACCCGCGCCTTGATCACCAGCGGATCGTCGGTGATGCCGTCGTCGTCGATCGCGTCTTCGCCGTAGAAGATGCCCTTGGGCGCCTTGGCGATCGCGGCGCGCACGCGGCGCTCTGAATAGTCCTGCATCTCCTGCATCGCGGCTTCGACCTTGTCGGTGCCGTAGCGCTCGCACAGCTGCTTCACCCGCAGCACGCCGATCGCATTGGCCGCGAACTGGGCATTGAAGTCGCCGATGGTGAGGTCGGGCACGCGCACGTTGGCGGTGACCAGACGTTCGAAGGCGCCGCCATTCCAGTCGTTGGCGAATGAATACTTCGACGGCGGGAAGCGCAGGCCTTCCTGGTAGACGTCGGAGGCGTGGATGTTCAGGCCCGGCGCGCCGCCGCCGAGATCGAGATGGTGCGCGACCGAAGCGCCGAAGCCCACGACCCGGCCCTTCACGAAGATCGGCGTGAAGATGAAGACATCGGGGATGTGCTGGCCGCCCTCGAACGGGTCGTTGTTGATCAGGAAGTCGCCTTCCTTGAGCGTGTCGACCGGGTATCGCTTCAGGCAGGCGCGCAAGGTTTCGCCGATCGGGCCCAATTGCATGGGAATGAGCTCGGCCTGGGCCACGGTATTGCCGTGACGGTCCATCAGGCCGGCCGAGCCGTCACGGGCCTCGCGCAGGATGGTCGAGTAGGCGGAGCGAATGAGTTTGACGCCCATCTCACGGGCGGACGCGATCAGCGCCTGGCTGATCACCGCATAGTCCAGAGGATTGAGCGTACTCATGCGCTTCTCCGCAGGATGAGATTGTCTGCCTTGTCGAGCTCCGCTGCCCAGCCGGGCGGCACCCAGGTCGTCGCGGTGTGTCCCTCGATGACGGCCGGCCCTTCCACCTTGGCGGCCTCGGCCGAATGGCGGGCGCAGTCGAGCCAGCGGTCGCCGTGGAAGACCTTGGTGGGCTTGGTCGCTTCGGCGGCCGTCGATTCGCGGTCGAGACGCGGCGGTGTGCCGATCGGCAGGGTGGCCCCGACGCGCAGGGTTACGATCTCGACCGGCCGGTCGAGATTGGCGCCGTGCATGAAGGTGCGGTGATGGGCATCGGCAAACAGGCCGGACAGGTACCTGGCGTCGAGCGAGCTCAGCTTGTCGGCCGGGATTTCGATGCCGACCTCGAAAGCCTGGCCGACGAAGCGCATGTCGAGCGTATGGGTGTATTCGAGCTCGCCCGGCAGCTTCATGTCGGCGAACTGCGCCGCGAGCCGCGCCCGTATCTCGGCGAAGGTCTTGCCGGCTTCCTTCGCGGCATTTTCATCGAGCTTCATCTTGCGCGTGACGGCATCGAACTTGGTGTAGTCGCTGGCGACCAGCCCGTAGGCCGAGATCACGCCGGCATTGGGCGGCACAACGATGGTCGAGATGCCGAGCTCCTCGGCAATGCGCGCGGCGTGCAGCGGACCCGCGCCGCCGAACGGCACCAGCGCATAGTCCCGCGGATCGCGGCCGCGCTCGGTCGAGACGAGCTGGATCGCGCGCACGATGTTGGCGTCGGCCAGCTGCAGCGCCGCCGATGCCGCCTGCTCGACCGACAGCGAGAAGCGCTCGGCGAGCGGTGCGTAGACTCTGCGCGCCGCAGCGGCATCCAGCTTCATCTTGCCGCCAAGGAAGCCTTCGGGCCGAATGGTGCCGATCACGACATGGGCGTCGGTCGTCGTCGGCTGCTGTCCTCCGCGGCCATAGCAGGCCGGACCGGGATCGGCACCGGCGCTCTGCGGGCCGGCGCGCAGCATGCCGCCATCGTCGACCCAGGCGATCGAGCCGCCACCAGCGCCGACCGAGACGATGTCGAGCACCGGCGTGCGGATCGGCAGGCCGTCGATCTCGCTCTCGGAGGCGAGCGAGGGGCGGCCCTCCTGCACGAGGCAGACGTCGGTCGACGTGCCGCCCATGTCGAAGGTGATGAGGTCCTTGAAGCCGGAGCGCGCGGCCTGGCGGGTGGCACCGACGACACCGGCGGCCGGCCCCGAATAGAGCGCGGTGATGGCGCTGGTGCGCATCGCCTCGGCGGGCAGGCGGCCGCCGTTGCTCTGCATCACCGTGAAGCGGCCCTTGAAGCCCGCATCCGCAAGCCTGTTCTCGAAGCGGTGCAGATAGCCGTCGATCACCGGCTGCACATAGGCCGACAGCACCGTTGTGCTGGCGCGCTCGAACTCGCGGAACTCGCGCGCGACCTGATGGCTGCAGGTCACCAGGACGCCAGGCAACGATTCGCCGATCAATTGCGCGAGACGCTGCTCGTGGGCGGGATTGGCGTAGGCATTGAGCAGGCACACCGCGACGGCGCGATAGCCGCCATCTTTGAGGGCGGGAATGAGCTCGGCCTTCACCTTGGCCTCGTCGAGCTTGTTCTGCACCGAGCCGTCGGCGTTCAGGCGCTCGCTGACCTCGAAACAATCCTTGCGGCGCACCGGTGGCGCAGGCTTGGCATAGAAGAGGTCGTAGATGTTGCGCCGGTCGTGGCGCTGCATGAACAGCAGATCGCGAAAGCCGGCCGTCGCGACGAAGGCGACCGCCGCGCCCTTGCGCTCGAGCACGGCGTTGGTGGCAACCGTCGAGCCGTGGCCGAGATCCTCGATCGTCGACAGATCGATGCCGGACGCCTTCAGCGCGTCGAAGGCACCGACGTCGGGCGAGCGCGGCGTGCTCGGGACCTTGGTGACGACGATCTTGCCGCCCTCGACCGCGACGAGATCGGTGAACGTCCCGCCGACTTCAACGCCCACCCGCATGCGCTATTTGCCTGCGAGCTTCGCCTGCAACTCGGCGATCTGCTTCTTCAGTTCCTCATTCTCTTCACGGGCCCTGGCGGCCATCGCCTTGACGGCATCGAACTCGTCGCGGCGCGGAATATCCATGCCGTCGAGGATCCGGGCGATCTGGTCGCGGACGCGATTTTCGACCTCGTCCTTCACGCCGCCCAGCGCGCCCATGGCGCCGTTGGCCATTTTGGTCAGATCGTCGATGAACGGATTGCGGGTCTGCATGAGGTGTCTCCTGATGCGGCGAGTATGGGCGGCTGCTACCTTGCCAGCAAGAACGCCGCAGATGCCCTGCGAACGCCCAGGAGGACGCCCTTGAGTCTGGTCAAAGTCGAATCGAGCGAAGGTATCACCACCATCACGATGGCGCGGGCCGAGAAGCGCAACGCGCTGAACCAGGCCTTGTGCGACGAATTGTGCGACGCTTACCGGAAGTTCGAGGCCGGTGGCGACAATGTCGCCATCCTGCAGGCCGAGGGACCGGCCTTTTGCGTCGGCGCCGACCTCAAGGAGGCGCCGTCGGCGATGTGGAAGGCGGTGCCGCATGTCAGCCATCACCTGACCAAGCCGGTGATCGCCGCCACCCAGGGCTGGGTGATCGGCGGCGCAATCTGCATGGTCATGACCTGCGATCTGATGGTGTGCGCCGACACCACCAAGTTCATGTATCCGGAGGCGAAGGTCGGCGTGTTCGGCGGCCTGATGCCGGGGATCGTCTCGCGCATGCCGCACAAAGTCGCCATGGAGCTGCTGCTGCTCGGCGAGGAAATCTCCGCCAAGCGCGCCTACGACGTCGGCTTCGTGAACAAGATCGTGCCGCTGGGCGAGGAGCGCAAGGAAGCGCGCCGCATGGCGAGCGTCATTGCCAACTCGGCGCCTCTGGTGATCCGCACCCTGCGCGACTTCGCCAACCAGACGCTCCCGCGTGGCCCGGCCGAAATTTTCGTGCCTGAGCGCTACAAGCTCGAGACGATCGCCAACAGCGAAGACCGCAAGGAAGGCGCTGCCGCCTTCCGCGAGAAGCGGCCTGCCAAATTCAAGGGACGCTGAGCGCCCAAGGAGACAATGATGGCCAAACTGCTGCTGGTCGGTTGCGGCAAGATGGGCGGCGCCATGCTGGAAGGCTGGCTGCAGCGCGGGCTTGCGGCGTCCGATGCGATCGTCGCCGAGCCCGTCGAGGCGCTGCGGCCAAGAACCCCCGGCCTGCGCTGCGTCGGCTCGAGTCAGGACGTGCGCGAGAAGCCGGAGATCGTGGTGCTGGCGGTGAAGCCGCAGACGATGGATGCCGTCCTGCCGGACCTGAAGCGCTTCGCCGACGCGGGCACGGTGTTCCTGTCCATCGCTGCCGGCAAGACGCTGAAGTACTTCTCGGGCCATCTCGGCGCTGCGGCGAGGGTCGTGCGCGCGATGCCCAACACGCCTGCCGCGGTGCGTCAGGGCATCACCGTGGCCTGCGCGTCGCAGGGTGTGACGGCGGCGCAGCGGAAGCGTTGCCAGGAGTTGCTCGAAGCCGTAGGCGAGGCTTTGTGGGTCGAGGATGAAACCTTGATGGATCCTGTCACGGCTCTGTCGGGCAGCGGGCCGGCCTACGTCTTCCTGCTGGTCGAGGCGATGGCGGCGGCTGGATCCAAGCTCGGGCTGACGCCCGAAATGGCGATGCAGCTTGCGCGCGCCACCGTCGCGGGGAGCGGCGAATTGCTGAAGCAATCGAGCGAGCCCGCCGCGCAGCTGCGCGTCAACGTCACCAGTCCCGGGGGCACGACTGCGGAAGCCCTGAAAGTGCTGATGGCCGATGACGGCATTCAGCCGGTATTCGACAAGGCGTTGGCGGCCGCGACGCGACGCTCGAAGGAGCTCGCCGGATGAGCGAGGCGGGCAAGACTTCGATGCGCGACCCGGTCGAAGCCTTTACCGCCCTAGTGGCGGAAAGGGGCTATGTCGGCGTGTCGTTGCGCGACGTGGCGCTGGAGTCCGGCCTCGCCTTCGCTGAACTCTATCGTCGCTACCGCGACAAGCCGGCGCTGGTGGCGGCGTTCATGGCGCGGATCGACGATGAGGTGCTGGCCGGTACGCCGGGCCAGAGTGATCCGGAAGAGACGGCACGCGACCGACTGTTCGACGTCATGATGCGCCGCTACGACGCGCTGAAGCCGCACCGGGCCTACCTGCGCCAACTGCGCCAACTGGTGTTGCGCGATCCGATCCTCGCCCTGTCGCTTGCTCCGGCGATGCGCCGCTCGGCAGCGGCGATGCTCGAGGCGGCCGCTATTCCGAGCGACGGGCTTGCAGGTGCAGTGCAGCAAAGTGGCCTTGTCGCCCTGCACGCGGCGGTTTTCCGGGTCTTTCAGGAAGACGAAACCACCGACCTATCCAAGACGATGGCGGCCCTCGACAGCCGCCTGAAGTCTGCCGAGAACTTGATTCAAACTATTGAAAAATATAGATTTATTGGTCTATCGAGAGGACGTGAAACCGCCGTTCCCTGACGAATTGTGCAGTGCACAAAAATGTCCCTTGACTTGCTGCGGCGCATACATACATTTGGCTCTGTTGTGCACCGCAACATTGCGGGCACCTGCAAGTTTTAGCCGACGCCAAGTCACCAGGAGACAGCCATGACCTTCAACACTGCCGCTTTCAAGAACCCGTTCGCCGACTTCGACTTCACCAAGGTCGCCGGTGAATTCAAGATCCCGACCGTCGACGTCGAGAGCTTCGTCGAAACCGGCCGCAAGAACTTTGCCGCCATGACCACGGCCAGCACCGCTGCCGTCGAGTCGTTCAAGGCGATCGCGCAGCGCCAGGGCGACATGTTCCGCTCGGCCATGGAAGACTTCTCCAAGCACGGCAGCGAAGTGCTCGCCGCCGCGACCATCGAGGAGAAGGCCGCCAAGCAGATCGACTTCGCCAAGAAGAGCTACGAGCTCGCCGTGGCGAACACCAAGGAGCTGGCCGACCTCTACACCAAGGGCCACACCGAGGCTTTCGAGACCCTGAGCGCCCGCGTTGCCGAGCTGACCGAAGAGGTCAAGGCCGCGATCGCCAAGAAGTAAGACCGAACGGCGCACGGCGCCGAACGGCAGAAAGGGGCTGCTCGAAAGGGCGGCCCCTTTCTTTTGTCTGATAGACTGGCGGCATGGAACCGATCAGCTACGCCGATTTCGAGAAAGTCGACATCAGGGTCGGCACCGTGCGCGATGCCCGTCCGCTCGAGGGCGCGCGCAAACCGGCGCTGCGACTGGAGATCGATTTCGGTCCCGGGATCGGTGTGAAGAAGTCTTCCGCCCAGATCACCGTGCACTACACGCCCGAGGTGCTGATCGGACGTCAGGTCGCGGCCGTGGTGAATTTTCCGCCGCGGCAGATCGGCAAGTTCATGTCGGAAGTGCTGACACTCGGCTTCCCCGATGCCGACGGTGCGGTCGTCCTGATCGCGCCGACGAAGTCCGTGCCCGACGGCGGCAAGCTCTTCTGACGGCCTAGAAAACCTTGTGGATCCAGTTGTGCGGGTCCGTCGCACGGCAGCGCTGGATGTCGACCAGCGCTTTCTTGAGCTCCTCGGTTCGCAGGCCCGGTCCACCATTGCCGATGCGGAACTCGCCGTCGGGTGCGCGTACCGTACCGATCGGGGTGACCACTGCGGCGGTGCCGCAGGCGAAGGCCTCGCGCAGCTTGCCGCTCTTGGCGTCGGCCTTCCATTGGTCGATGCCATAGCGCTCCTCACGCACCGTGATGCCCTTGTCACGGGCGAGGGCCAGCAGCGAGGACCGCGTGATGCCGGGCAGAATGGTGCCGCTCAACGGCGGCGTACTCATCGAGCCGTCCTCGAAGACGAAGAAGATGTTCATGCCGCCCAGCTCCTCGACCCAGCGCCGCTCGACGGCATCGAGGAATACGACCTGGTCGCAGCCGTGGCGGGTGGCCTCCGCCTGGGCGAGCAGGCTTGCGGCATAGTTGCCGCCGCACTTGGCAGCGCCGGTGCCGCCCGGCGCGGCGCGGGTGAATTCCTGGCTGACCCAGAGCGAGACCGCGTCGGCGCCCGACTTGAAGTACGAGCCGACAGACGAGGCGATGACACTAAACAGGTAGTTCGACGAGGGCTTCACGCCGAGGAAGATCTCGTTGGCGAACATGAAGGGCCGCAGATAGAGGCTGCCATCGCCGTCCGGAATCCAGTCGCGGTCGATGCTGACCAGCTGGTCGCAGGCCTCGAGGAAGACCTCCTCGGGCAGCCCGGGCATGGCCAGCCGCTCCGCCGACTTGTTGAAACGGCGCGCATTTTCGAGCGGTCGGAACAACGTGACGCTTCCGTCGGCGTTCTTGTAGGCCTTCAGCCCCTCGAAGATTTCCTGGGCGTAGTGCAGGACGGCGGCGGCCGGGTCCATCGAGATCGGGCCGCGCGGCTCGATGCGCGCGTCGTGCCAGCCCTCGGCGTCGCTGTACTTGATGGTGACCATGTGGTCGCTGAACACCCTGCCGAATCCGGGGTTGGCGAGAAGCTGGGCGCGCTTGCCGGCCGGGACCGGTGACGGGTGCGGATGGCGGGCGAATTTCAGGGTCTTGGACATGTCTCTCTCTGATTTGCCGACTTCAATTTGGAGGCCAGTCTAGCACGGTCGTTCAGATGGGAATGCGTACGATGACGCGCAGACCACCCAGCGGCGAGGGGCCGAGGGCGACGTCGCCGCCATGGCTGCGGGCCACGTCGCGCGCAATGGTGAGGCCGAGGCCGACGCCGCCAGTGTCGACGTTGCGCGATTCGTCGAGGCGATAGAAGGGCCGGAACACGTCCTCGTATTTGTCAGGCGGAATGCCCGGTCCGTCATCGTCGATCGTAATCTGCATCGTGGTGACACCGCGCTTGGCATGCAGTTCGGCCCGATGGCCGTAGCGCAATGCGTTGGACACGAGGTTGGTCAGACAGCGCTTCATGGCGAGCGGCCGGAGCTCGACATGCATGTCTCCCTCCCAGCCGACCGTGACATTGGCATTGTCGCGGCGGGCGTTGGCGGCGACCTCCTGCAGGATTTCGCCGAGGTCGACCGGCGCGGTGTCCTCGTCCCCTTCGCCGCGGGCGAAGGCGAGATAGCCCTCGATCATGCGCTCCATATCGGTGACGTCGTCCGACAGCTCCTTGGACTCGGGTGTATCCGGCAGCATGGCCAGCGAAAGCTTCATCCGGGTGAGGGGCGTCCTGAGATCGTGACTGACGCCGGCCAGCATTTCGGTGCGCTGCTGGATCGAACGGCGCAGTCTGATCTTCATTGTCTGGAAGGCGGCGGCAGCGTTGCGCACCTCGCGCGTGCCGCCCGCGAAGGCGAAGTCGGGAACCTCCCGGCCCTTGCCGAGCGCGTCTGCGGCGACGCCGAGATGCTCGATCGGAACCAGCTCGCGCCGCATGAACCAGATGGCCAGGCCGAACAGCACCAGGGCGAGGCCGACCTGCGCCAGCACGTAGGCGAAGCTCGAGCCGAAGGTGAGGCGTACATACGGCACGTAGACCGTCATGATGTCGCCGTCATTGAGCTGGATCTCGATCAGGATCTGGTTGCCGCCGACGTCGTTGTCGATGAAGTAGGGCTTCTTGAGATCGGCATCGAGCGCCCCCTGCACTTCGCGGGCGACGATGTCGTAGTGGCCAGGCGGCTTGAAGGGGGGGATGATGCCCTTCCGGAAGCCGACATACATCAGCATGTCCGAGCGCGCGTGCTCGACGATCCACTGCCGCTGCGTGTCGCCGGGAAAGTCGGCATGCAGCGCGATCAGCACACGCAGGTCGCGCACCAGAATCAACGCGAGACGGTTGGTGACGTTGTCGCCGCGTTGGCTGTAGAACCACCAGGCTGACAGCGCCTGCAGCAGCAGCATCGGCACGACGATGATGATCAAAGCGCGCGCGAACAACGTCTGCGGCGAGCGGCGGTCGACCCAACTCGCGACCCTCTCGAAGAGTTCGGCGAGCCTATTCATCTCGTCGCCTCATTCAGGCGTCGACCAGGCGATAGCCCTGGCCTCGCACCGTTCGGAGGTAGCGCGGGAAGCCAGGGTCGGGCTCGATCTTGCGACGCAATCGGGTCACCTGCACATCGATCGCACGCTCGTTGACGTCGCTGCCGACACTCTTGCACAGCGCCTCGCGACTCAGCACCTGGCCCAGTCGACCAGTCAGTGCGCGCAGCAGAGCGATCTCGGCATCGGTCAGCGGCACTCTCTTGCCTTTCTGTGTCAGTTCGCCGAGTTCGAAGTCGAACTGCATGGGCCCGAACGTGATCAGCCGCTCGACCTGCTGGGTCGGATCGGGCGGGCGGGCGCGGCGCAGCACGTTCTGGATGCGCAGCAGCAACTCGCGCGGCTCGAATGGTTTGCCGAGATAATCGTCGACACCTTTCTCGAGGCCCGCGATGCGGTCCTTGGGGTCTCCCATGGCCGTCAACATCAGGATCGGAACGTCGTCGGTGCGGCGCAGTTCGCCCGCGAACTCGAGGCCGGTCTGGCCCGGCATCATCACGTCGAGCACGATCAGGTCGAAGTCCAGCCCCTGGAGGCGCTGCCGCGCCTCGCTTGCGCTGCTGGCGGCGGTTACGCGAAATCCGTTGCGCGAGAGGAACGACTTCAGGAGTTCGCGCAGGCGCGTATCGTCATCGACGACCAGGATGTGCGGCTTGTCGGCTTCAGCTTCCATCACCGCGCTTCCGTCACCGCCCGCCGCTGCGCACGCGTTTGTCGACCTCCGCGCGCTCGGCGGGATCCAGCAGGCCGAGCAGCACCTTGCGAAAGCCTTCCACGGCGTCGCCGCCGGTCTCACGATAGGCGCGGGCAAACCGCTGGCTCTGCCGTTCGGTCAGCTCGCGCTCCAGCTTCTTGCCTTTGTCGGTGAGTTCCAGCCGCCGCTCGCGGCGGTCGCGCGGGCCGCTCTTCTGCTCGATATAGCCCTGCTCGATCAGGTCCTTCAGCACCCGGCTGATCGATTGCTTGGTGACCTTCAGGATCGACAGCAGATGGCCGACCGTCTGCCCCGGATGGCGGGCTATGAAATAGAGCGCACGATGGTGTGCCCGGCCGAGCTGGTATCGCTTGAGCTGTTGATCGGATTCGAAGGTGAAATCGCGATAGGCGTAGAACATGAGCTCTATGCCCTGGCGCAATTCCTCTTCGCGCAGAAACAGCGGATTTGCGGGGGATCTCGTCTCGACCATGCCTGTGGGCGGAAGCTCTTCTGAGGGGACTCTTGGGGGCGCCTTTCGGAGGCCGACTATAGTGCGGGGCCGTTGCCTTGGCACCCTGCCGGACTGGCGCGACCGTGGCCGAATTGCTTCGATATTCCCGTAGCCTGCAAGGAGTTGGCGCTCATGCTCACTGTCCATCATCTCGGCAAGTCTCAATCCGAACGTATCGTCTGGCTGTGCGAGGAATTGGGCCTGCCCTATGAGTTGAAGGTCTACGATCGCGACAAGGTCACGAGGCTCGCGCCGCCCGACTACAAGGCCCTGCATCCGCTGGGCGCGGCTCCGGTGATCGACGACAATGGCCTCGTCCTGGCCGAATCCGGCGCGATCGTCGAGTACCTCACCGCCAGGTACGGCAAGGGCCGGCTGGTGCTGGCGCCGGACCATCCGGATTACGGTCAGTTCGTCTATTGGCTGCATTTCGCCAACGGCACGCTGCAGCCGGCCACCGGCCGCAACATGATTCTGGGCCGCCTCAATCTGCCCGACGACAATGCCGTGCTGCGCGCCATGAAGGGCAGGCTCGATCTCGCGCTGGGCCTGGTCGAAGCGCGACTCGGGGAGGCCGATTACCTTGCAGGACGCGACCTCACCACGGCCGACATCATGATCGTATTCACGCTCACGACGATGCGGCTGTTTCTGCCGTTCGATCTGAAGCCTTATCCGAACATTCGCGCGTACCTTGCCCGTGTCGGACAGCGCGACGCCTATCGTCGCGCGATGAACAAGGGCGATCCCGACATGACGCCGATGCTTGCTTAAGTCGTTGATTCTTCTCGATTAGGACAGTGTTATTGACAAGGTCAGTATTATTGACCTAATTAGGCTTAAGATTGCGTTTCAGATAATCGAAACGACCCATTTGGAATCTTAATCTAATCGAGAACGCAATGTCCTTATCGATGGCAGACCGCGACGGCTTCATCTGGTTCGACGGCAAGATCCTGCCGTGGCGCGAAGTGAAGACCCATGTCCTCACCCACGCCCTGCATTATGGCTCTGCCGTATTCGAGGGTGAGCGCATCTATGACGGCCGGGTCTTCCGGCTTGCCGCGCACAGCGCGCGTCTGATCAACTCGGCCGGCCTGCTTGGCTACGGGCTGCCGTGGACGCGACAGCAGATCGAAGACGCGACACGCGCGGTCGTGAAGGCGAACGGCCTGAGCGAAGGCTACATCCGCCCGATCGCCTGGCGTGGTTCGGAAGTGATGGGCGTATCGGCGATTGGCACGACGGTGCATCTGGCGATCGCGCCATGGGCGCAGGAGGGCCGGCTGTCGGTGCAGGCCAAGCCCGGCGGCATCCACATGACGATGGCGCAGTACCGGCGGCCGGGGCCGGACGTGGCGCCGGGCCAGGCAAAGGTCGCCGGCCTCTACATCATCTGCGGTATCGAGAAGGACCGCGCGTTGAAAGCGGGCTTCGACGACGCGCTGATGCTCGACTGGCAAGGTCGGCTCGCCGAATCGACCGGCGCCAATATCTTCCTGGTAATCGGCGGAAAGCTCGTGACGCCTCGGCCCGAGAACTTCCTCGATGGCATCACGCGACGCGCGGTGATGGACATGGCGAAGAGGCGCGGTTGGTCAGTCGAGGAGCGTGCGGTGTGGCCGCACGAGCTCGATGAGGCGAGCGAGATCTTCCTGTGCGGCACTGCAGCCGAGATCGTGCCGGTCGGCGCGCTCGACGAACGCCGCTACCAGGTCGGCCTGGTGACCCGTACCTTGATGGAGGATTTCAAGGCACTGGTACGACAGCCCGACAGCGAAGGCTTCGGCGAGTCGGCGCACTTCGCGGAGGCGCCGGCGAAGGCCGCCTGACGCGAAGGTTGACGGGCGAGGTGGCTTGACAGGCGGGGGGCTGCCCGCAGTTTGCTTCGCAGATCCTGAGGGGTGTCCTCGCTTCCCGAGAAGCGCGGTCCGAGACAGCCAGATGGCTGAACCCTATGAACCTGATCCGGGTGATGCCGGCGAAGGAAGCGGCGTTCGTCGATGGCGGCGGATATCTTGCGTGAGCAGGGCGTGACCAGCCTGGCACTGGTCGCGCCGGGCCAGGCAGTCGCTACTTCTTCTCCCAGCGCGCGGCGGCCTTGTCGTCGCCTTCATGCGCGCCGACCCATTTGTCGCCCGCGGGCGTCTCTTCGAGCTTCCAGAACGGCGCCTTGGTCTTCAGCCAATCGACCAGAAACTCGCAGGCCTCGAAAGCAGCCTCGCGATGTGGCGAACCGACAGCGACCAGCACGATGCGATCGCCGGC
>CAWUOG010000057.1:0-12661 GCA_963923875.1 uncultured Alphaproteobacteria bacterium | reverse complement strand
CCAGCGTCTCGACCATGCCGATGCGGTTGAAGGTGACGCCATAGGCGGTCTTGGTACCCTGCTTGGCGGCGTTCTTCAGGCGGAGATCGATCGGATCCATGTTGAGTCGCTGCGCCAGCATGTCGATCGTCGATTCGACAGCCCACGCCGAGATCGGCGCGCCGGGCGCACGATAGGCAGCGACCTTGGGCCGGTTGCTCACCACGTCGAAGCCTTCGATGTAGACATTGTCGATGTCGTAGCAGGCGAAGCTGCACATGCAGGCCGGACCGACCGGCGACCCCGGGAAGGCGCCCGCCTGCATCTTCACGATGCATTCGGCCGCGACGATGCGGCCGTCCTTTGTGGCGCCGATCCTGACCTTGACGTCGCCGCCCGGAGCCGGGCCGGAGGCGCGGAACACCTCCTCGCGCGTCATCGTCATCTTCACCGGCTTGCCCGATTTCTGCGACAGGCGGATGGCCAGCGGCTCGAGATAGACAACCGTCTTGCCGCCGAAGCCGCCGCCGATTTCGGTCGCCGTCACGCGGATCTGCGAGGTGTCGATGTTCAGCAGCTTGCTGCAGAAGCCGCGGACCTGGAAATGGCCCTGCGTGGTCGACCAGAGCTGGACCTGGCCGTCTTCGGCGGCGCTGGCCAGCGTGGCGTGCGGCTCGATATAGCCCTGGTGCACCGCCTGGGTGCTGTAGTCGCGCTCGATGACGATCTCGGCCTGGGCAAAGCCCGCAGCCGCGTCACCCTTCTTGAACTCGATACGCTTGGCGATGTTCGACGGCTTGGTGGCCGGCGGATTGGCGCCCTCGGTCATCATGCCTTCGTGCAGGATCGGCGCACCGGGCTTCATCGCGTCGGCGACGTCGATGACGTGCGGCAGCACCTTGTAGTCGACCTTGATCAGAGCCAGCGCCTGCTTGGCGACGGCCTCCGAAATTGCCGCGACGGCGGCCACGGGGTGGCCTTCGTAGAGCGCCTTCTCGCGCGCCATGATGTTGCGCGTGATGTCCTTCAGGTTCACCTGCATCTCGCCGGTCGGCACGATCAGGTTGGCCTGCTCGGGGAAGTCCTTCGCCGTGACGACGGCCTTCACGCCGGGCAGCGCTTCGGCCTTGGAGGTGTCGATCGAGCGGATCACGGCATGGGCGTGCGGGCTGCGCAGCACCTTGCCGATCAACTGGCCCGGAAGGTTGAAGTCGGCGCCAAAACGGGCCCGACCGGTGACCTTGTCGGCGCCGTCGGGACGATCGGGGCGCGTGCCGATCCACTTGTACTTCGGGTTGCTCATTGGCGGACTCCCTTGATTTGGCGGCCCTTGCTTGGCCGACTTACTTGGCGGCCCTCATTTCGGCGGCGACATCCAGCACGGCGCTGATGATCTTGTCGTAGCCCGTGCAGCGGCAGAGATTGCCGGCCAGCCAGAAGCGGACCTCGGTTTCGGTCGGGTTGGGGTTCTTCGCGAGCAGCGCCTTGGAAGCCACGAGAAAACCCGGCGTGCAGATGCCGCACTGGAGCGCGGCCATCTCGACGAACTTCTTCTGCAGCGGATGCAGCTTGTCGCCATCGGCCATGCCTTCGATGGTCTCGACCTTTTGGCCTTCGGCTTCTGCCGCGAGCACCAGGCAGGAACAGACCAGCCGGCCGTTGATGGTGACGCTACAGGCGCCGCAGTCGCCCGAGCCGCAGCCTTCCTTGCTGCCGGTCAGCCCGAGATTGTCGCGCAGGACATCGAGCAAGGTCTGGTTGGCGTCGCACAGATATTCGGTCGGCGCGCCGTTGATGGTCGTATTGACGTGGATCTTTGCCATTGTTCGATTTCCCTGCCCCTTAGGCCCACTGGTCGTGCATGTGGTGTTCGATGCCCTTGACGCGATCGCGTGCGATCAGCGCCACCCGCTTCACGAGCACGCCGGCGATCTTGGTGCGGTACTTGATGGTACCGCGCTTGTCGTCGATCGGCTTGCAGGCGTCCGAGCAGGCGGCGGCGGCGGCGTCGAGCGCCTTGTCGTCGAGCTTGGAACCGATCAACGCCTTCTCCGCCTTGGTGACGCGCAAAACGGTCGGCGCCACGGCGCCGAGACCGACGCGGGCATCGGCAACGGTGTCACCCTTCATCGTGAGGCTGACGCCGACGCCGACGACGGCGATGTCCATCTCGGTGCGCGGGATCAGGCGGCGATAGGCATCGCTTGACCCTTTGGGCCGTGCCGGAAGCGTCAGCGAGACGACGATCTCGCCGGTCTTGAGACTGGTCTTGCCTGGACCGGCGTTGAACTTCTCGATCGGAATCGAGCGCTTGCCCTTGGGTCCCTGGACATTGACGACGCAGCCTGCCGCAACCAGCGCCGGCACCGAGTCGGCCGCCGGCGAGGCGTTGCAGAGATTGCCGCCCATCGACGCACGGCCCTGCACCTGGGTCGAGCCAATCAGGTTCGCGGCCTCGATAACGCCGGGCCATGCCTTCTTGAGCTTCTTGTTCTCGCCCAGAACTGCCGCGGGTGTCGCCGCGCCGATGGTGAAGCTGCCCTTCTTCTCGACGACTGTGGTCATCTCGGGGATCTTCTTGACGTCGACGATGACGCCCGGCGCCCGCATGCCGCTCTTCATCTGGACCAGAAGGTCCGTGCCACCGGCCAGGACGTAGCCCTTGCCCTTGGCCGCCTGCATCATCTTGACCGCCTCTTTGACGGTCTTGGCGACCTGATACTGGATCTCACTCATGCCCCGGGGCTCCCCCTCGTATTCTCATTGGTGAATAACGCATCCAATCCGACTGCACGCCCAAGAGCAAGCAGGACGTGGATTTTCAGTCGCTTCGGGGGTGTTATTCGCGTGTCGGAAGGCGTTTTCTGCGGACCGAGGTGGCGAACCAGTGAAAGAATGCCTGCAATGACCGCCCCCCAAGAGCCCGTCATCGACCTGATTGCCCGCTTTGTACCGGCCATCCTCCGCGGCCTGCATGCTCTGGAATTCGCCGGCCGCCACCTCGATCCCTCGAATTTGCCTCAGCTGATCGAAGCAGTGCGTCAGCAGGACCAGGGTCTCGCCGCCCTGCTCGCCCAGTCGCGCAAGATGGAGTGGCCCGACCGCCTGTCCCCGGCGCGCGAATGCCTTGAGGAATCGGCCGCCAGAACCGCCGAGGGGATCGCCGGCCTGCTTGCAGCGCCGGCCGCGGAACAGCCGATCGTCGCCGCCTACCGGTCGCTCAGGACCTACGCCCGAGCCGCCGAAGCGATCTATCCCATGGCGCCGCACCTCAAGCCGGTGGGGCGTTTCTTTCTCGAAGCCGCCCACCGCGACGATATCGAGCTCAACGCCCGACTCGCCAACGCCGACCATGCACGGGACGGCGTCGGCGCCATGCATGTGAACGGACCGGCGGGGACTCGCGGCGCATTTTCACTGTACGTGCCTGAATACTACGATCCCGCACGGACGTGGCCGTTGGTCGTGGCCCTGCACGGTGGCAGCGGCAACGGTGGTGCCTTTTTATGGAATTGGGTACGAGAGGCGCGCACACGCGGCTTCATCGTGATCGCGCCGACGGCACTCGGCTCCACCTGGTCCTTGATGGACCCGGAGACCGACGGTGCCAATATCGACCAAATCGTGGATCGGGTGGCCGCAGACTGGAACCTGGATTCTGGACGCCGACTCCTCACCGGCATGAGCGATGGCGGCACCTTTACCTACGCGCTCGGTCTGCGCGGTGGCTGCAGCTTCACCCATCTTGCGCCGATTGCCGCCAGCTTCCATCCCCTGTTGATGGCCATGGCCGATGCAGACCGACTGCGCGGCTTGCCGGTCAATATCGTGCACGGCACGCAGGACTGGATGTTTCCGCCGGAAATGGCGCAAATGGCACATCGCTCGCTGGCCCAAGCCGGCGCGACCGTGACCTACCGCGAAGTCGCCGACCTGTCGCACACCTACCCCCGCGACGAGAACGGCCGAATTCTGGATTGGTTTTTGTTGAATTCCTGAACTGCCGTTCAATTGCATCATGCGTGACGCGCTTTTCGTACAAGGCGTCGCACATCAATCGTATCTGTCGCAGGTCGGGCCGTTTGGACTAAACTGCGTCGTCATGATCGCACCTCTGAGTCTCAGCAACCTGCTGACAGTGATCATCGCCATCATGTGCCTGTCGACCATCGCGTCGCAGTCGCGTGGTGAGGTCGTCAAGCTGTGGCGCCTGGCGGTGCCCGCATGTCTTGCTGTCGTGCAAGCTCTGGTGCTGCTGGCCAGCGTGATAGATGCCACCTTCATTCACGATGCCGAGTGGGTTCTGGCCGCGACCGTCGGCGCCATCGCCGGCCGTATGCGGGGCTGGACGATGTTCCTGCAGGTCGATCAGGCGCGCGATGTGTTCCGCGCACGCCGCAGCTACGACGGCCAGATCGCCGCCATCGGCCTCGTGATTTTCGCCTTCACCGATTTCGTTTCCGCAGCCTTGGAGGACCCGATCGTTGAGGAAGCCCATGTCGCGGCGGGATCGGCCCTTTGCGCAGGCTACCTGACCTATCGCGCCATCGCCGTCGCGGTTCGCGCTGCGCGCCTCCATCACGTCGAACTGATCGGGAACTTGCAGGGCACCGACACCACTGCCCGCATCAACAGCTGAACGAACGCCGTCCGAACCGGCGGCCTTCAGACGCCTCGGCCAGTCGCCACCAGCGAATACCCAGCAGATGTTGCGATGCGCTCGAAGCGCACGCCGAACGCCGCGTCGAGGCGTGCATCGTGCAGCAGATCCCCGGCCGAACCATCAGCCACGACCCTGCCCCGGTGCAAAACGACCACGCGGTCGAAGAAGCGGAATGCAAGATCGAGATCGTGCACGACGACCACCGACAAACGGTCCTTCCCGCGCGCCGCCAGCAGTCCGGCAACATCGAGCCGGTGACGGATGTCGAGTGCAGCCGCCGGCTCGTCGGCCAGCAGAATCGGCGGATCCGCGACCAGCACCATGGCGAGCAGTACGCGGGCCCGTTCGCCTCCTGAAAGGGTGGACCACCGCCGGTCAGCAAGATCGTCAAGCGCATGCGCCGTCAGGACTTGGTGGATCGCGTCGCGCCCCAGCCCTTCCAGACGATGGGCGCCGAGCTCGACGAGTTGGGCGGCTGTCAGGTCCCAGTGCGGCTCGAAATGCTGGGGCAGATAGCCGATCCGCCGGCTCCGCACGGACGCGGGCAAAGAACCAAGTTCCGCGCCGTCGAGCTGGATCGTTCCGCCATCGGGCGATTCTAGTCCGGCCAGCAGACGCAGGACCGTCGATTTGCCGGCACCGTTGGGACCGACCAGCGCCACCGAGCCGGTGGTCCCGAGATCGAGCGACAGCCGGTCGACGAGGACGCGGCGGCTGCGTGTGACGGTGAGATCGCGGGCCGCGAGTTTGTGGCCGACATCCGCGGTCATGAGCGCAACCTGCGGGCCAGCAACAGAATGAAGAACGGCCCGCCAGCCACTGCCGTGACCAGGCCCAGCGGTATCTCGGCAGGCGGCAGGGCGGCACGCGCAATCGCGTCGGCCAGCGTGACGACGATGGCGCCGACCAGCGCCGTCGCCGGCATCAGCGGCCGATGCAGCGGCCCGACCAGCCAGCGCGCGATGTGCGGCGATGCCAGTCCGACGAAAGCCACCAGTCCGCCGAACGCCACGGCTGCGGCGACGATCAGCGAGCCCGCAAGCACGGCAAGTGCGATGAAACGCGTCACCTCCAGGCCGAACGACTGAGCCATGGTCTCACCCAGCCCCAAGAAATCCAGTCGACGGGCCAGCAGCATCGATATCCCAAGGCATGCGACGGAAATCGCCGCGAGTACGCCCAGCCCGCGCCAGGTCGGCGTCTGGATTCCGCCCAGGACCCAGCTCATCACCACCTGAAGGCTGACTGTCTCGTCCGACAGGGCGAGCATCAGGAAGGAACGCAGCGCCCCCAGCACCGCCGCCATTGCCACGCCGGCAAGCAGCAGACCTGCGGCATCCACCGCACCAGCGACCCGCGATATGCCGATCACCAGCATCGTGGCGCCCCACGCCCCAAGAAAGGCGAGCAGCGGCAGCGCGTAGGCCTGCGGCATCAAAAGCGGCACCAGCAGCGCCACCGTGGCGCCGAGCGCGGCGCCGCCGGCCGAACCCAGCAGATAAGGTTCGGCGAGGGGATTGCGGAACACACCCTGGAAGACGGCGCCGCCCAGCCCAAGCAGACCTCCCACTAAGGCCGCCGCCAGCACGCGCGGCACGCGCCATTCGAGCAGCAGACGGCTACGCAGCGACGAATCGCCACCCAGGGCCCGCCAGAGATCGGCAGGCGTCGCCCAGTCATGGCCGGCACAGGCCGCGACGACGAGTGCGACCAGAAGGACGATGGAAAGTCCCAGCCACACTCGCATCACGACGCAACCGGATGAAGCACCCGCGCCAGCGACTCAATGCCGTCGAAGGTGCGTGGGCCGGGAATCAGAAACTGAGCACGCGAGACGATGTGCGTGCGTCCGGTCCTGACGGCACGCATCTCGCCGAAGCCCGGCCGTGCGACCAATTCTTTGAGGTCGCGCTCGGCGCCGGCAAACAGCAACACGTCGGGATCGGCGCGCACGATCGCCTCCGGCGATACCTGAGCGATCGCACCGGCATTGCCGAAGGCGCGCCGTGTGCCGGCGCGCATCATCGCGTCGGCGGTATAGGACTCCGGCCGCTCGACCAGCATCAGGCCGTTGCCGAGGCGGCCAGTGATCATGGTCGCCGTCGGCAGTACCCGGCCTTCCAACCGCTGCTGCACCTTGTCGAGCCGTGCCTGAAGTCGCGTCGCCACGTCGTCGCCGCGTGCCGGAATACCGGCAATGAGTGCCATGAGACGGATGTTCGACAGGATCTCGGCGACACTCCGCTGCAGCAGCACCACAATCGGAATGCCGAGCCGTTCCATCGGATCGATCAACTGGTTGGCCGCCTGACGCGACGGGGTCACCAGCAGCAGGTCCGGGCGCAGAGCCACGACCGCGTCGACCGAGAAGCCGAGCCGGCCGCCGACCAGTGGCCGGTCCAGCACCTCGGGCGGAAAACGCGTGTAGGCTTCGATACCGACGATCCTGTCGGCGAGACCAAGCGACGCCGCGATCTCGGTGTTCGAGGCGAAGATCGGCACGATGCGCTGCGGCGGCGCCGAAATGGTAACGACTCGGCCCAGCGCATCATGCACGACCAAGGGCGCGGCGACGGTCGGCGTGGACGTCCCGAAGGTCGTTACGCCGGCAGCCAGCAGGAACCCGCGTCGCTGCATCAGAAGCGGAACTGAAATCCCACGACGAAGTTGCGACCCGGCATCGAGTTGCCGCACGACGCGTTCTGCAGAGCACGATTGGCGCCACAGACGTCGGTATCCAGAGCAATGAAGATCGGATGCTGGTTCTGGTCGAAAATGTTGTTGATCGCGCCGAACAGCTTCAGCCCCTTATAGACCTCGACCTCACCGCGCATGTTCCAGATCCAAAACGGTGCCTTCTGGTAGACCGTCGTACTGGCCACCTGACCGGGAAAATAAATCGGCGAGAGCCGCTCCTCGGTATTGTACCACATCGGACCACGGAGCATGCCGATGATCTGCAGGTTCCATGGCAGCTTCGTTCCTTCTTGGCCGAATTTGGTGCCGATGGACGCCTCGTACTGATTGATGCGGGTTGCCATGTCGGTGAGAGCCGCGGCCGGTGCGCCGTAGTCCGTCATCTTGAAGAAATAGTAACCGTTGCCGAACACGGTCCACCGCCAGGTCTCCGGCACGTTGAGCTGGAGATTGCGGATGATGTCGGCATCGAGCTGGAACTCCAGCCCTTGGACCACGATATTCGCCCCGTTGTTCTGGTACTGAGAGATCGTGTTGGCTCCGACCGTCCGCTGCACCACCGATTGGATGCGATTGCTGATGATGTTCTGAAAAATCGCGCTGTCGAAGCGGAAGCCCAGCCAGGACAGGGTCGCGCCGGCCTCGACCTGCTGGCTGGTTTCCGGTGCGAGACCGGGGTTGCCGAAGATCACGTTGCCGCCCGAGGTCGTCGTGAAGTTCGCTCCCAGCTCGGTTGCGGTCGGCGCACGAAAGCCGCTCGCGGCGCCCACCCTGGTGCTCAGCCAGTCCGTGACCTTGTAGGTCGCACCGACGGCATACGTCAGGGCGCCATAGTTGAAACTGCCCGGGATCAGGGTCGGGGCGTTCGGCGTCACATCGAGCGCCGTCGTGCCGAAGGACTGGCGCAAACCGCCGCGCACGACCACGCGGTCGTCGAAGAAGTTCTGGGCGTCTTCGATGTAGAAGCCGAAGGTATTGTCGGTCTGGTTGTTGTCGGTCGGCGAAAGCTGCGCTACGGCGAAGCCGCCGGCCCGATAGCGATCCGAACGTATCCAGCTTCTTTCCCAGTCGGCGCCGACAATCAGGTTGTTGCCCTCGAATGGCTTGACGCCGGGCTGGAATCGCGTTCCGACGATATCGAGCTGACGCCGATTGCGATCGAGCGTGGTTCGCCCGCTCGCGGCCGACGCCGTGGACGTCGGCTGCGGCTGATCGAGATCGTCGACGTCCTGGACGTAATAGGCCTGAAACATCAGGCTCATTCGGCCGTCGGGCGATTTGCCGTTATAAGTGACATCGATCGACCGGTTGAAGCGCGAAACGTCGGTCGAGAAGAGGTTGGCGCTCGAGCCGCGGAAGCCCGCGTCGTATATGCCGTCCGTGCGCACCAGTACGTCGACCCGATTGTTGTCGTCGAAGGCGTAGCCGAAGGCGCCCGAGCCACCGGCGCGGTTCCATGCAGTATTGTATTCTGCCGACCCGCCGCCGACACTGTAGTTGGACTGCATCCCGCCCTGGATGCCGAGGTAGTAGTCGAAATTCTCGAGCACCTCGCCACGCTGCAATCGGCCCTGCAGCAGGTTCCACGAGCCCGTAGCCGCTTCGACGAAAGTGCCGGGCGCAGTGCGTCCTGTCTTCAGGATGATGTTGATCACGCCGCCCATGTTCTGGCTACCGTAGACCACCGACGAGGGACCCCGAACGATCTCGATCCGCTCGACGTCAGCGATCGACAGCTTCGACACGTTTGCCGTGCCGGCGCGGTGGCCGTTGATCAGGATCAGTATCTGGCTCCTGAAATCGCGGCCCTGTCCTTCGGTCGAGGCACCGCGAATATTGATCGAGGTCTGACCCGCCGACCATTCACTCATGAAGCCGACCGCATTCTCGGCCAACAGGTCAGTCACCGACTTGGCGGTGGAGTTGGCAATGCGCTCCTGCGGAATCACCTGCAGGGTTCCCGCGAAGCGGGTGGCATCGATCGGGCGACCCGTCGCCGTCACCACGATTTCCGTCATGATCCGCGTATCTCGCGCCAACTGCTTCTTCTGAAGTGGATCGGGCGGCGATTGCGGCGCCTGCCCCCGGTCGGCCGGCATCGGCGACTGCTGCGCCTGATCGGCAGCAGGTTGCTGGACGTCGATTTGCTGGGTGTAGGCCGGTCCGGCGGCAACGCTGGCGAGAACGGCTGAAAACGCCACGGCGCGGCGTGCAATGCGGGCGCTCATGCCTCCCTCCACACCAGCACGGCGGACTTTCGCGGAATGTTCAGCCTCGCGCCCGCAGCATCGGGCTTCGACTGCTCAGCGAGATGTGCGAGCAACTCCGCGCGACGGCCGTCCGTCGCCGGCCAACCCAGCCGGTCGGCGAGATAGCCCGACAGGCGCGGCAGATTCTCGACGACACCGGAAAAGGTCCATTCGACGAATGCGATTTCCTGTGGCCGGTTCTCGGGTGCGAGCTGACGCAACACGATGTCGATACCTGGCGTCTCGTCCTCGCCGTGCCAGTGCGACGGCAGGCAGCCTGCGAAGCACAGTCCGCGCGGCCCGGCATGGGCCGGCACGATCCAGACCACGGCACGACGCGCCCAATCGCGGCAGCGCCGCAGGAACGACTCGGTCGTATCGAACAGGGCCGGCATGGTCGCTGCCAGCACCAGATCATGACTGCGGCTTTCGATCGGGGCAGATTGCCAGTCGCCGGCGACGATCGTTGGCGGCGCGTGCAGGCGCCCCAACCGGCGGCGCATGATCGGTGACGGCTCGATCGCGGACCACGGCTGCCCAGGCGTGCGCAGCGCAGCGCCGAGCTGGCCTCCGCCAGCACCGACGTCGAGCAGGCGACCGGAATTGTTGATATAGCGGCGCACCAGTGGCGCCACGCGCGAAACATAGTCGGAGGTATCGATCGCCGAGGCATAGAGCTCGAGCGGATCGATCGCGTCGGATGGGTCCTGAACCAACAAAGAAGCAGACATGAGACGACTCGCGGCACATTTGTCGTCACCGCGAACCGGGGCCGGCTGTTCACCGGCACATCGAGACACCCCGCCCAATGCGTTCGCGCGTGACCGCGACTAGTGGCAGGTCTCCTGGCTCGCGGGTCTCTGCTTTCGACCACCTTCCCGGCGCTTTGAGGCGCCAGTGGTGTAACGGTCGAACGCTCACCGCTTACAGTTGCGGGGGCAGCTGCGGCTTGGCGCACCGAAGTGCGTACCGCATTCCCTTTTGATCCCTTGCGGGAACCACTGGCGCAATCGTGGCAGTGCGACTGCGAATCGTCAACGGATGAAGACCAGATCGCCTGTGTAGTGTCGCGTTTCCCAATGATGCCGCTCGAGCTCGGGGTCGATGTGCTCCTCGGCCGGCCATCCGATGTCGAGATAAGCGACCAGGCGCCAGCCCTCGGGAACGTCGAGAGCATGCGTCACCTCTCGCGGATCGAAGATCGACACCCAACCCATGCCGAGTCCCTCGGCGCGCGCCGCCAGCCACATGGTCTGGATGGCGGCGACCACAGAATAGCGAAGCGTTTCCGGCATGGTCTGACGGCCCAGTCCGCTGCCTGTCGCCGTCGATTCATCGCAAAACACCGCGAGGTGGATCGGCGCTTCCTTGAGGCCGGCCAGTTTGAGGCCCATGTAGTTGGCCTTCTGCGCCCCCTCGTAGCCGCCCAGCGCGCGCGCGTTGGCCTCGGCGAAGCTCTCCCATACCGCGCGGCGCCGCTCGGGCGACTGGACCTTCACGAAGCGCCAGGGCTGGCTCAGACCGACCGACGGGGCGTGAGTCGCGAGTTCGATGAGGCTGTCGAGCAGCTTCTCGTCGACCGGATCCGTCCGGAAGCGCCGCACGTCACGCCGCCACAGGACGAGGTCGCGAAACGTAGCGCGGAACGTCGCGTTGAACGGCAGATGGACCGGCGGCACTGGCTTGACAGTCGACATGG
The DNA here is from genome assembly GCA_963923875.1 of uncultured Alphaproteobacteria bacterium. Taxonomy (GTDB): domain Bacteria; phylum Pseudomonadota; class Alphaproteobacteria; order Reyranellales; family Reyranellaceae; genus Reyranella. Next base: position 1,374 of record CAWUOG010000057.1, on the reverse strand, counting down.
TCAACCCGTGGTGATGGCGTGGAAGAAGGTACCGCTCACAGAACCACGGCAGGCACCTGCTTCGGCAACCGGCTTGCCTGCGACGTCGCGGCAGTCGACCAGCGCCTGGTCGCCGGCCGAGACGATGGTGGCGTAGTGAAATTCGTGGCCGAGAATCTCGGCACCCGCTTCGCCCAGCACACCGGCCGACCGCAGCCGGGCACGGCGATACCCGAGATTCAGCCGTCTTTTCGCAAAGCTTGTCTCGAGGTTCAGCAGACCGGCCATCGCGTGACGTTTCCCATCGGCATCTTCGATGCCCCGTCCCAGCACCATGTAGCCGCCGCACTCACCATGAACAGGCACGCCGCGGCCGGCGAGATCGCGCAAACCGTCCGCGAAACGGCGAGCTGCCGCCAGGGTGCCGCCATGCAGCTCGGGATAGCCACCGGGCAACCACACGCAGTCGGCCGTCGTATCCGGCGCCTGATCGGCCAGCGGCGAGAACGGCAGAAGCTCCGCGCCATTCGCGCGCCAATGCTCCGCCAGGTGCGGATAGAAGAAAGTGAAGGCTGCATCCCGCGCCACGGCGATACGCTGCCCCGGTGGCCGGATCATCTGAGAGGCGCCATCGCCGGCCGGCCTCGCCGGCCGCGCGCTGGCACGGATGGCATCGAGATTGACCGCGCCTTCGACGGCATCGGCGAAGCGATCGAGGCGCGCGCCGAGCTCGACAGTCTCCGCCGCCTGCACCAGGCCGAGATGCCGCTCGGGCAGCACGAGCGCCGGATCCCTCGTCACGGCACCGAACAATTTCACGCCGATCCGGTCGAACGCCGGCGCGATCATCGACAGATGCCGGTCGCTTGCGACCCGATTGAGGATCACGCCCGCGATACCGAGGTCGTCGCGATAGTTGGCGCAACCTGCCGCCAGCGCGGCGGCCGTCTCGGTTTGACCGGAGACGTCGAGCACCAGCACAACCGGCCATCCCAGGCGGGCCGCGACATCGGCGGTCGAACCGCGGCCACCGGCGCCGTCGAACAGGCCCATCACGCCCTCGGCGATCGCGATGTCGGCAGGATGGCGAGCCGCCATGTCGAGCAGGGTCTGCGGCTGCATCGCCCAGGCATCGAGCGAATAACTCGGCCGGCCGGTCGCCGCCTCGTGAAAGGCCGGATCGATATAGTCCGGCCCGCACTTGTACGGCTGCACCGTGAGTCCGCGGCGCACCAGCGCCCGCATCAAGCCGAGCGCGATCGTCGTCTTACCGGCGCCGGAGCGCGTTGCCGCGACGACGAGACCGCGCGTCATTGCCAGCCGACCATGGACTCGAGCAATTGCGGACGCAGGCCGACGATGTTGCCGATCACGACGATCGCCGGCGAGTTGATT
>CAWUOG010000056.1:0-12814 GCA_963923875.1 uncultured Alphaproteobacteria bacterium | reverse complement strand
AGATCAAGCGGCACGGCGCCACGGCAGACGCACTGCAGAAATATGAAGCGGTGCGCAATCCGGCGACGGCCAAGGTGGTGCTGACCAACCGCACGGATCCGCCCGATGCCATTCTGCGCGAGGTCTGGAACCGCTCCGGGGGCAAGCGCTTCGAGCGCATCGAGGACCTGATCCCGACGGCCGAGTTGCAGGCCATCCTCGACCGCTACAAGAAAGTCGCCGGCTTCGATATCGAGACTCTCAAGAGCCGTCCGAGCTTCGTCTGATCGCGCATAAATGCTAGGCTCCGCCACCCCGGGGGGAGGGGTTGGTCCGGAGAGGAAATTGAAGCGTCGTCGCTTCCTGCTGAGTGCCGGCCTGGCGAGTACCGGCGCGGTGATTGCTTCGTGCCCGGTCGGGGCGCAGGCGATGCCGCGCGTCGGATTCCTGATTTCGGGCGACCCCGAACCGACCACGGGCCAGTTTCGGGCGGCGATGGCCGAGGTCGGCTATGTCGAGGGCCGGACGATCCGCATCGACTATCGATCGGCCGATCCCGCAAGCGGCAAGCTGACCGAATATGCGGCCGAGCTGGCACGACTGAAGGTGGATGCCATCGTTGCCGTGCTTTCGCCCGCCGTCGTCGCGGCCCAGAAGGCGACCACGACGATCCCCATCGTCTTCAGCGGCGGCGCTCCCGAGATCGGCGCGGTCGGCAATGTGGCGCGGCCCGAAGGCAACCTGACCGGCGTGAACAGCGCCAGCACGACCGTCGCCGGCAAGGCAATCCAGCTGTTCTACCAGGCACGGCCGGCGATCCGCCGCTTCGGGCTGGTGCTGAATGCCAACGATCCCTTCCGTGTCCCGCTGCAACGCGACGTCGAGGCCATGGCGCAGGCCGACAAGATCGAGTTGGTGCAGCAGTTCCCGAAGTCGCGCGACGAGATCGGGCCCGCGATCGCCGAGCTGGCCGGTCGCGGCGTCGCCGGCGCGTTGATCCAGCCCAGCCTCGGCCTCGATACCGCGGCGGCCGCCGCCCTCAAGCACCGCCTGCCGGCGATCAGCTTCCGGCGCGAGTTCGCCGAGAAGGGTGGCCTTCTGTCCTACGGCGCCGACCAGGCCGACATCTATCGCCTGGTCGCCCGCAAGCTGCAGCGCGTGCTCAAGGGCGTCGCGCCGAAGGACCTGCCGATCGAGCAGGCATCGCGCTATGAGCTGGTAGTCAACCAGAAGACCGCCATGGCGCTGGGTTTCACGTTCCCGCAGGTGTTCATGGCGCGGGTCGACGAGGTCATCGAATGAAACGTCGCGAGTTGCTTGCCAGTGTCGTCGCCGCATCGCTGCCGGCCGCCGCCCGGGCGCAGCCGGCCTCGTTGCCGCGCATCGCCTATTTGAGCGGCCGCTCTCTCGGCACCGACGGCCACTTGCTGACGGCGTTTCGAGAAGGCCTCAAGAGTACCGGGTACATCGACGGCCAGAATGTCGTGGTCGACGTGCGCTGGGCCGACGGCGACTTCGGCAAGGTGCCGGGACTCCTGCAGGAGTTGCTCGCCCTCAAGCCGCAGGTCGTCGTCTCGGTTGGCGGCAACCCGGTCGCCCTCGCGATCAAGCAGGCGAATCTGGCTTTGCCCGTCGTGTTCAGCGTCGGCGGCGATCCGGTGCAGATGAATCTGGTGAAGACGCTCAACCGGCCTGAAGGCAACCTGACCGGCATCACGCTCCTCGCCTCGGAACTGGACGTCAAGCGACTGGAGCTGCTGCGCGAGATGGTGCCCAAGGCGCGCAAGGTGGCGCTGTTCACCAATTCGACCAATCCCGCCGCCGTCAACGAGCAGAAGGCCATGGAGGCCGCCGGCGGAACGCTCGACATGCAGCTCGAGACGATCGACATCAAGAGCACGTCCGATATCGACCGCGCCTTCGACAAGCTGCCGCCGGGCCGGGTCGATGCGCTGGCCGTCGTCGGCGACGCCTTCATGATCAGCCGGCGTGACAAGATCGTCGGTCTTGCCGCCCAACGGCGCCTGCTGGCGATCTATCCGGCGCGCGAGTTCGCCGACAATGGCGGGCTGATGAGCTACGGCACGCGCTGGGCCGACATGTACGTCATCGTCGGCACCTATGCCGGCCGGCTCCTGAAGGGCGCCAAGCCGGCCGACCTGCCGGTGCAGCGTCCGAACCGCTATGAACTCGTGATCAACCTGCGCACCGCCAAGGCGCTTGGCCTCACCCCGCCCCCGGTCCTGCTGGGTCGTGCCGACGAGGTGCTCGATTGAAGCGCGGTCTCTTCCTCAAATACGTCGTCCTGTTCGTCGGCCTGGTGACCGGCGTGCTGGTCATCAACGCTGCGCTGGACCTTTACTTCGTCTACCAGGAGAACCGGCGCGCCTCGATCGACGTGCAACGCGAGAAAGCAGAAGCAGCGGCGCAGCGGGTCGATCTGTTCGTGCAGGAGATCGAACGCCAGATGGGCTGGGTAACGCAGGCGCAGTGGGCCAGCTTGCCGCTCGACATGCGGCGCCTCGATTTCGTCCGCCTGCAGCGCCAGGTCCAGGCCATCACCGAATTGATGTATCTCGACAAGGACGGTCGGGAGCAGCTTTACGTGTCGCGGATCGGCATGGATTCGATCGGGAGCAACACCGATCGCTCTGCCGAAGCCGCCTTCGTCGGCGCCAAAGCCAACAAGGTGTGGTTCGGGCCGGTCTATTTCCGCAAGGATAGCGAGCCCTACCTCACCATTGCGATCGCCCATGGCGGCAACAGCGGTGTCACCATCGCCGAGGTAAACCTCAAGCCGATCTTCTTCGTGACCAGCGGAATCAAGGTCGGCGTCAGCGGCTACGCTTACGTCGTCGACCGTCTCGGCCGCCTGATCGCGCACCCTGACGACTCGCTGGTGCTGCGACGCACCGACATGAGCGGATTGGCCCAGGTCAAAAATGCGCTCAACCCGCAGCCCAACGATCCCGCTGCCATCGATGCGCGCAATCGCGCCGGCGTTTCCGTGCTGTCGGCGCATGCCACGATCCCGCGGCTGGACTGGATCGTCTTCGTCGAGCTGCCGACTGCCGAGGCGCAGAAGCCGGTCGTGGAAGCGGGCCTGCGCGCGGCGGGCCTGCTGGTGCTCGGCCTGATCATCGCCGGCCTCGCGGGGGCCCTCCTGGCGCGGCGCATGGTGGTGCCGATCCGCGCCATGCAGGTGGGCGCGCAGAAAGTCGGCGGCGGCGACCTCGGCCACCGTCTGGCAATCAAGACCGGCGACGAGCTGGAGGCGTTGGCCGACCAGTTCAATCGCTCCACCGCGGCGCTGCAGGAGTCCTACGAGACCCTGGAACAGAGGGTCGAGGACCGCACCCGGGAACTGCGCGAATCGCTGGAGCAGCAGACGGCAACTGCCGAAATTCTGCACGTAATTTCGCAGTCGCCGACTGATGTTCAACCCGTTCTGAACGTCGTCGCTCGAGCGGCGCTGAAATTCTGCGGTGCCAGTGACGCCATGATCACGCTTCGGAAAGGGGACGAGAGCGTCTATGCCGCGCATGAAGGCATACTCGGGATTACAATGGGCCGGAGCCGCCCGTTGGACAGTTCGACGGCGACCAGCCGCGCGATCCTTGAAGGCCGTACGGTCCATATTGCCGACATCGAAGCGCTCGATCCTATGGAATTCTCGACCATGCGCGAGATTGCACAACGGCGCGGCTTTCGGGCGGCATTGGCTGTACCGCTGGCTAGCGAGAGCGTGATCATGGGCGCAATTGGGTTGCGCAAGATCGAACCTGGCCCATTCACGCCGCGCCAAATCGAGCTGCTCGAAGCCTTCGCTGCACAGGCGGTGATCGCCATCCAGAACGTGCGACTGTTCACCGAGATCCAGGAGAAGAGCCACCAGCTCGAGGTTGCGAGCCAGCACAAGTCGCAATTCCTCGCCAACATGAGCCACGAGCTGCGCACGCCGCTCAACGCCATCCTGGGCTACACGGAGATGATGGTCGACGGGCTCTACGGTGACCTGCCGGAGAAGGCGCAGACCACGCTGGAGCGCGTGCAAAGCAACGGCAAGCACCTGCTCGGCCTGATCAACGACGTGCTGGATCTCTCCAAGATCGAAGCCGGCCAGCTCGTGCTGGCTGCCGAGGACTACAGCGTCGCCGACATGGTGAACACGGTGATGGCCGCCACCGAGTCGCTCGCCAAGACCAAGAATCTGGCCCTCGAAGCCAACGTCGCGGCCGGCCTGCCGCGCGGCGTCGCCGATTCGCGCCGGCTGGCCCAGGTCCTGCTCAACCTCGTCGGCAACGCCATCAAGTTCACCGACGAAGGCAAGGTCGAGATCCGGGCCGCACGCACCGACGACAATTTCGAGATCTCGGTCGTCGACACCGGACCCGGGATCGCGCCGGCCGATCAGGCCAAGATTTTCGAGGAATTCCAGCAGGTCGACAACACCAGCACGCGCAAGAAGGGGGGGACGGGTCTCGGACTCTCGATCTCGCGCAAGATCGTCGAGCTGCATGGCGGACGCATCACCGTCGAATCGGAGGTCGGCAAGGGATCGACGTTCAAGGTCACCCTGCCGATCAATGCCGCACCCGTGAAGGAAGCCGCGCAATGAGCAAGAAGATACTCGTGGTCGAGGACACCGAGGACAACCGCCAGATCCTGCGCGATCTGCTGGGCATGGCGGGCTACGAGATGGTGGAGGCACACGACGGCGCCGAGGGCGTCGCCAAGGCAGCCGAGCACAAGCCCGACCTGATCCTGATGGACATCCAGATGCCCGTGATGGACGGCTACGAGGCGACCCGGCGCATCAAGGCCGATCCGGCGCTGAAGTCGATCCCGATCGTGGCCGTAACGTCCTACGCTCTGTCGGGAGACGAAGAAAAGACCCGCGCCGCCGGCTGCGACAGCTACATCGCCAAGCCCTACAGTCCGCGCCAGATGCTGGCCAAAGTGCGCGAGATTCTCGGCGCCTGATCTGGATTTTCCGCCATGCGTGATCCTGCCCGTATCCTCGTCGTCGACGACGTTGCCGACAACGTCGAGATTCTGCGCATGCGGCTCAGCGCGCTGGGCTACGACGTCGACGAAGCGAACGACGGCGAGCAGGCGCTGGCCAAGGTCGCCGCCGATCCACCCGACCTCGTCCTGCTCGACATCATGATGCCCAAGATCGACGGTCTCGAGGTCGTACGACGGATGAAGGCCGACAAGTCACTGCCCTTCATCCCGGTGATCCTGGTCACCGCCAAGGCCACGCCCAAGGACGTCGTGACCGGCCTCGACGCCGGCGGCGACGACTATCTCACCAAGCCAATCGACCACGGCGCCCTGGTTGCGCGGGTACGCGCCATGCTGCGCATCAAGGCGCTGCATGACGAAGTACAGGAGCTGAACCAGGGCCTTGCCACCAAGGTGCAGGCACAAGTCGAGGAGATCGAGCGCGTGAACCGGCTGCGCCGCTTCCTCGCGCCGCAGCTCGCGCAGGCCGTGGTTTCGGCCGGCGACGACAAGATTCTCGAGAACCACCGGCGGGAGATCGCCGCGATGTTCTGCGACCTGCGCGGCTTCACGACCTTTGCAGAGACCGCCGAGCCAGAGGACATCATGTCCCTGCTTGCCGAATATCACGGCGCGGTGGGGCCCCTGATCCGCAAGTACGAGGGTACACTCGACCGCTTCACCGGCGACGGCATGCTGGTCTTCTTCAACGATCCGGTGCCCTGCCCCGATCCGGCCGCCCGCGCCGCCAAGCTCGCGCTGGAGATGCGCGACGCGGTGGCGGGCTTGGTGCCGCTGTGGACCAAGCGCGGCCACAGCCTCGGTTTCGGCATCGGCATGGCCCAGGGCTATGCCACCCTGGGCCGAATCGGCTTCGAGGACCGCTTCGACTACACAGCGATCGGTGCAGTGGTGAATCTCGCCGCCCGGCTGTGCAGTGAGGCGGCCGACGGCCAGATCCTGGCCAGCGGCCGGCTGGCGGCGTCGATCGAGGACATCGCCGTCGCCGAAGATCTCGGCGAGCGCACCCTGCGGGGCATGACGCGGCCTGTCGCGGTGCGCAATCTCACGTCGCTGAAGGGCTGATCGCGTCCCCTCCTTCATTTAGACTGCCGGCATGGACATCAACTTCGCGCCGCCGGCCGAGTTCGTCGAACTCGCCGAGAAGACCAAGGCCTTCGTCATCGACAAGGTCATCCCCTACGAAAAGGACCCGCGCTGGACGTCGCATGGGCCTACCGACGAGTTGCGGATCGAGCTCAACGAACTCGCCAGACAAGCCGGCGTGTTCGCCCCGCATGTCGCGAAGGAATTCGGCGGCCGAGGTCTCGGACAGGTCGGACGCGCGCTGGTGTTCGAGGCGGCGGGCTACTCGATCCTGGGACCGATGGCGGTCCATTGTGCCTCGCCTGATGAAGGCAACATCCACCTGCTCGATCACGTCGCACGTCCCGATCAGCGCCAGCATTTCCTCAAGCGCATGGCCACCGGCCAGATCCGTTCGATATTCTGCATGACCGAGCCCGGCGGCGCCGGCTCCGATCCCGGCATGATGACGACGACGGCGCGCCTCGACGGCAACGAATGGGTGATAAACGGCCGCAAATGGCTGATCACCGGCGCTGAGGGCGCAGGCTGCGCCATCATCATGGCGCGCAACGAGGGCGGCCCGATGGACGGCCACGCCACGATGTTCCTGGCCGATCTGCCCGATCCCGCGATCAGGATCGAGCGCACGCTCGACACGATGGATTCGAGCTTTACCGGCGGTCACGGCGTGCTTGAGTTCGATAACCTCCGCCTGCCCGCGGATTCGGTGCTCGGCGAGGTCGGCAAGGGCTTCCGTTACGCCCAGGTGCGGTTGGCGCCGGCACGGCTCAGTCACTGCATGCGCTGGCTGGGTTCGGCGATGCGCGCCCAGGACATCGCGGCCGACTATGCGCGCAATCGCGTCGCGTTCGGCAAGAAGCTCGGCGAGCACGAGGGCGTTTCGTTCATGCTGGCCGACAACCTGATGGACATGCACACCGCGCGGCTCTCGATCTGGCATACGGCGTGGCTGCTCGACCAGGGACATCGCGCCGCCAACGAGAGTTCGATGGCCAAGGTCATCTGCTCGGAGGCCTACTTCCGGATCGCCGATCGCTGCATGCAGATCCTGGGCGGCCTCGGCATCACCCGCGACACGGTGGTGGAGCGCATCTTCCGCGACATCCGCGCGTTCCGGATCTATGACGGCCCATCCGAGGTCCATCGCTGGGCTCTCGGCGCGCGCATCGTCTCGGGAAAGATGTAGCTCTAGCCGTGCAGATGGCAGGCGACGGCACGTCCGTCGCCGAGCTGCTTCATCGGCGGGTCGACCTGCCTGCAGACGTCCGTGGCGTGCGGGCAGCGCGTATGGAAGCGGCATCCCGGTGGCGGCCTCAGCGCGCTCGGAATTTCACCCGAGATGATCTGCTGGGTGCGTCCGGCCTCGAGCTCGGGATCGGCGATCGGCACCGCAGCCATCAGGGCCTGCGTGTAGGGATGCAGCGGCTCCTTGTAGACCTGGTCGCGTCGCGCGACCTCGACGATGCGGCCGAGATACATGACGGCAATGCGGTCGCTGATGTGACGCACCACTGAAAGGTCGTGCGCGATGAAAATGTAGGTCAGCCCCAGCCGGTCCTGCAGCTCCATGAACAGATTCACAACCTGCGCCTGGATCGACACGTCGAGTGCCGATACCGGCTCGTCGCAGATCAACAGACTGGGTTCGAGCGCCAGCGCGCGGGCGATGCCAATGCGCTGGCGCTGGCCGCCGGAAAACTCGTGCGGGTAGCGCTCGGCCATGTCGGGCAGCAGGCCGACCATCTCGAGGAGCTCGGCAACGCGGGCGCGATATTTGTCCTTGTCCTCGGCAAGCCTATGCACGACCAGCGGTTCGCCGACGATGTCGGCCACCTTCATACGCGGGTTCAACGAACCGTAAGGGTCCTGATAGACCATCTGCATGCGTCGGCGCACCGGGCGCATGCCAGCACGGCTGCGCTGGGTGATATCTTCACCCTCGAACTCGACGGTACCCGAGGTGATGTCGAGCATGCGCAGCACGGCGAGGCCTGTCGTCGACTTGCCGCAGCCCGATTCACCGACCAGGCCCAGCGTCTCGCCGCGCGCCACGTCGAAGCTGACGCCGTCGACGGCCTTGACCGTTCCGACCTGGCGGCGCGCCAACACACCGGCGGTGATCGGGAAATGGACCTTGAGGTCTTTGACCCGCAGGACTTTGTCAGGCGGCGAGGCGGTCATGGAACCAACAGGCTGAGAAGTGTCCGGGAGCGGCCTCGACCAGCGACGGCCGCTCGCTGCGGCAGCGGTCGGTCGCCTCCTTGCAGCGGGCGGCGAAAGCGCAGCCCGGCGGCAGCGAGGCCAGGTCGGGCGGCTGGCCCTCGATCGGCACCAGCGGCCGCTCGGTGTCGCCGTCGAGCCGCGGCACCGAGGCCATCAGGCCGCGCGTATAAGGGTGGCGCGGCGTCTTGTAGAGCGGACGCGCCGGCGCGGTCTCGACGATGCGGCCGCCATACATCACCACGACGCGATCGGCGTAGCGCGCGACCACGCCGAGATCGTGGGTGATCAGGATCATCGCCGAACCGGATTCGCGCGTCAGTTCCTTGAGCAGCGCCAGGATCTGCGCCTGCACCGTGACGTCGAGTGCCGTCGTCGGCTCGTCGGCGATGATCAGCCGCGGCTGGCACGCCAGCGCCATGGCGATCATGACACGCTGGCGCATGCCGCCGGAATATTGATGCGGATACGAGGTGAGGCGACTCTTGCCGTCGGGAATGCGGACCTTGCCGAGCAGCTCGGCGGCCTTCTCGAAGGCGGCAGCCCACGGCGTCTTGCGATGCAGGTTCACCGGCTCGCCGACCTGCAGGCCGACGGTGAGCGCCGGATTGAGCGAACTCATCGGCTCCTGGAAGATCATCGCGATACGGTCGCCGCGGATGGCCCGGATCGCCGTCGCGTCGAGCTTCAGCAGATCCTTGCCCTCGAACAGGATCTCGCCGCTCTCGATCTTGCCCGGCGGGTCGGGGATCAGACGCAGGATCGACAGAGCAGTGACGCTCTTGCCCGATCCCGATTCGCCCACGATTGCCAGGGTCTCGCCCGGCGCCACGTCGAAGCTCACGCCATCGACCGCCCGCACCGTGCCGCGCTCGGTGCGGAAGCGGGTCGACAGGTTGCGAACGCTGAGGAGCGGCTCGGCTGCCGAGGTGGGCATTCCTCAGTGGCCCATCTTCTTCTTCAGGTCCTGGTCGATCCAGAGACGCGAGTAGATCGGGCCGGGGCGGACGGCGCCGGCACGCAGCTCGCCCTGGTAGCCCTTCACCCACGGCCACCATGCCGTGAAGATGTACGGCGTCGGCAGCCAGATGTACGGGGCCTTCTCGAGGATCTCCCGCGTCAGTTCCTTGACGAGCTGCTGGCGCTTGCCCTCGTCGCGCTCGAGGTACATGTCGGCGACCTTCTTATCGAGCGCCGGATCGCTGTACTGTGAGGGGTTCCACACCTCCTTAGTGACGAAGCTCTTGCGGATCGTCGTCGTCGGGTTGGTGTGGCCATTGTTCATGAAATAGCCGGGCGCGTTGGTCTTGGTCGTCATCGCCGAGAGGAATGCGGCGTACTCCATGGGTTGGATCTCCAGCTTCACGCCGACCTGCTCGAGATAGGCGGCGACCAGCGGCAGCAGGTCCATGTGGTCGGGGCTGCACGAGCAAACCTGGACCTTGAAGGAGAAGCCCTTCGGGTAGCCCGCCTCGGCCAGCAGTTTCTTGGCCTTCTCGGGATTGTAGGTGAACAGTTCCTTGATAGAGGCCGGCATGGACTCCAGTGGCTCGAAGTAGCCGACATAGTCGGGATGCTGCGGATAGGCGAACAACTCGGCGTTGCCGCCGTAGTAGGCCTTCACGATCTCCTGCTTGTTGACCGCGAGGTTGAGAGCGTGACGTACGCGGATGTCGTCGAACGGCTTGGTATCGACCCGCATCGCCAGGAACGTGCCCGACATGTTGAGCCACTTCGACCACTGCAGCTGCGGCACCTGCTTCTTGAGGTCGTCGGCGGCGCTCCAGCGGATCGATTCCAGCATGTCGAGCTTGCCGGTGCGCAGCGCGGTGAGGAACGTCGCCTCGTCCTTGATGGTGCGATAGGTGATCTTGTCGACGAAGGGCAGCTTGTACTCGGCCCCGCCGATTGTGACCTTGTCCCAGTAGTTCGGGTTCTTGGTGTAGGTATTCGAGCTGCCTTGTACGAAGTCGCTCAACATGTACGGGCCGGTACCGTTGACATTCTTCCAGTTGGTAGCGCCGGCGTCGGCCACTTCCTTGGGCGTGATCGTCGAGTAGTAGCCCCAGCCGAAGCGGTAATCCCACTCGGCGTTGAAGTACTTGAAGGTGAAGGCAACCGTGTGCTTGTCAACCGCCTCGACCTTCTCGACGTGATCGAAGTAGCCCGCGATCTTCTTCGGGCTGGTGCTGAGGCGGGTGAAGGCGAACACAACGTCGTCAGCCACGAACTCGCGCGCTTCCATGACGCCGGGCTTGGCGGGAAACATCACGCCCTTGCGAAGCTTGATGATCATGCGCAGCGGATTGGCGGGATCGAAGCTCCAGGTCTCGGCGAGCTCGCCGCGGATCGCATCGGACGGCAGCCAGGCGTCAGCATAGAACGGATGGGTGCCGCCGTACTGCTTGCTCTTGGTCAGGTCGGCGGCGAAGAGCTGCTCGTAGACCAGGCCGGTGTCGTGGTTGAGCTTCCAGTTCCAGTCGGCGGGGTCGAACGACAGGGCCGAGAGCGTCACGTAGACCGTGCCGATCTCGAGCGAGCCGCCATATTGCGGTTTGGCCGGCGCCTGCTGCGCCAGCGCCGCCGATGTCCCGGTGCCGAGTGTGCCGAGCCCGAAGGCCGCACCCAGCAACGCCGCTTTCCACGTCTTCATGGTTTCCCTCCCTTGCCTTCTTCTCTCAGCGCGATCCCCGCATGCGCGGATCGAGCAGATCGCGCAGCGCGTCGCCGAACATGTTGGTGGCGTAGACCACGACCGTGAGGCAAAGACCCGGCGCCAAGGCGAGCCAGGGCCCCTGAAGCATGAAGGTGCGGCCGCTGCCCGACAGCAGGCCACCCCAGGTCGGCGCCGGCGGCGGCACGCCCAAACCGAGGAACGACAGGCCCGATTCGGCCAGGATCACGGTCCCGACGCGCGTCGTGAACAGCACGATCACTGGTGCCATGACGTTGGGCAGGATGTGCCGCCACAGGATGCGGAAGGTCGAGGCGCCGGTCGATTGCGCGGCGTGTACGTACATGTTCTCTCGTACCGAGACCACGGCGCTGCGAACGATCCGCGAGCCCGCAATGCCGAGCAGCAGACCGAGCGTGACGATGATCTGCGGCATGCCGGGCCCGACCACCGAGACGACGACGATCAGGATGATCAGGTCGGGGAAGCTCATCCAGGCATCGACGAAGCGCTGGAGGACGAGGTCGAACTTGCCGCCGATATAGCCCGAGACGATGCCGAGCACGACCGAGATGACGGTGGCGATGCCGGCGGCGCAGAAGCCGATGATGACCGAAAGCTGCGCGCCGTAGAGACAGCGCGAGAGCATGTCGCGGCCGAGATTGTCGGTGCCGAATGGGAAAGCCCACGATGGGGGCTTCAGCCGGTTGAGCGGGCTGATCTTGTTGTAGCCGTAGGGTGCCAGGAAGTCGGCGAAGATGCCGCAAAACAGGAACAGGATGAAAATGATCGCGCAGACGGCGCCGAGTGGCTTCTCGTGGAACAGCCGGCCGATGAAGTGCAGGACCGGCCCGCGCTTGCGGCGCGGCGCCGCGCCGACCGAGGTACCCGCCACGGACGCCATCAGCGGTACCTCACCTTGGGATCGAGCAGGCCATAGCTCAGATCGACCATCAGGTTGATGAACATCACGGCGACGCCGACGATCAGGAACACGCCGGTGATGATCGGATAGTCGCGCTGGCTGACCGCGTCGAGCAGCAGCAGGCCCATGCCGGGAATAACGAAGATCTGCTCCATGATCACGGCGCCGCCGATCAGCAGCGGCGCCTGCAGGCCGATCAGGGTCACTACCGGGATCAGCGCGTTGCGCAGCGCATGGCGCACCACGACCAGCTTTTCACTCAGGCCCTTGGCCCAGGCCGTGCGGATGTAATCCTGGCGCAGCACCTCCAGCATCATGGTGCGCGTGAGCCGCATGGTGAGCGCCGAGAGGCCGAAGCCCAGGATGATCGCGGGCGTGATCATCTGGCTGAGATTCTTCAGCGGGTCGACGCTGAAGGGCGTGAACTGGATCGGCGGCGACCAGCCCCACCACAGCGACGGGAACACCATCACCATGGTACCGATCCAGAAGGACGGCACAGCGAGCATCAGGATCGAGAAGGAGCGCGCGACATAGTCGCCGCCGGAATCCTGGCGCATCGCGGAGTAGACGCCGATCGGAATGGCGATCGACAGGGCCACGATCAGCGCCATCAAGCCGAGCTCGAAGGTGATCGGCAGGCGGGCGAACAGGTACTCGCGGACCGGCGTGTTCTGCCACAGCGACTTGCCGAAATCGCCGTGGAACAGGATCGAGCCGACCCAGCGGCCGTACTGCAGCCACATCGGCTGGTCGAGCCCGAGCGCCTTCTCGAGCTGCTCTCGGCCCATCTTGGCCGATGCGCCGATGTCGTTCTGCGACAGCATCAGGTCGATGATGTCGCCCGGGATCAGGCGCACCGTGACGAACACGATGACGCTGGCGAAGAACAGCGTCGG
>CAWUOG010000055.1:0-12815 GCA_963923875.1 uncultured Alphaproteobacteria bacterium | reverse complement strand
GCCATTCGCATCGTGTTCGACGACAAGCACGACACCGGCATCTACAGCTGGTCCTACCTGCGCGAGCTGGGCGACACCTACACCGAGCGTTGGGCGGCCTATCAGGCGGCCCTGCTCTATCGCGGACTGAGCCGCGATCCCTGAGCCCGCAATTTCCAAGGCGATGAGGGTCTGATCAGATGAAAATCGTCATCGCCGGCGCCGGCATCGGCGGACTGACGGCCGCGATGTGCCTGCATCGCGCCGGGTTCGACGTTCACGTCTACGAGGCCGTGAGCGAATTGAAGCCGCTCGGCGTCGGCATCAACATCCAGGCCGGCGCAGTGCGCATCCTGTCGGATCTGGGACTCGAGCCGGCACTCGCCGCTACCGGCATCGAGACACGTGAACTGCGATATGCCAACCGGCACGGCCAGACGATCTGGGCCGACCCGCGCGGCCGTCACGCCGGCCTGCCCTGGCCGCAATTCTCGATCCATCGCGGCGAGCTGCAGATGATCCTGCTCGAGGGTGCGCAGAAGATGCTGGGCGCCGGCCGCATCCATTTCGACCGCCGCATCGCGGGCTTCGAACAACGCGGCCAGAAGGTCCTGGCCCGTTTCACCGGCCGCGACGGCGGCAGCGCAGAGACCGTGGAGGCCGATCTGCTGATCGGTGCCGACGGCATCCATTCGACGGTGCGTGCGCAGTTCTTTCCGAACGAAGGCCCGCCCAAGTGGCAGGGCATCCTGATGTGGCGCGGTGTCACGATCGGCAAGCCGTATCTCGGCGGCGCCACCATGGTGCAGGCGGGCTACCACAACCAGAAATTCGTCTGCTATCC
Source organism: uncultured Alphaproteobacteria bacterium (assembly GCA_963923875.1). GTDB lineage: Bacteria > Pseudomonadota > Alphaproteobacteria > Reyranellales > Reyranellaceae > Reyranella. The sequence continues at coordinate 11,992 of CAWUOG010000055.1, read as the reverse complement.
GATCAGCAAGCGCCACGCCGATCGCGGCGAAGCCCTGATCAACTGGATCTGCGACATATACCAGGGGGAGCACGCCACGCCGCCGCGCGAAGACTGGAACAAGCCCGGCAAGCTCGCGGACTTCCTGCCCAGGTACAAGGACTGGAACTTCGGCTGGCTCGACGTGCCCGGCGTCATCGAGGCTGCGCATGCGATCTACGAGTTTCCCATGGTCGATCGCGATCCGCTGCCGCGCTGGAGTCACGGCCGTGTCACGCTGCTGGGCGATGCCGCCCATCCGATGTATCCGATCGGATCGAACGGCGCTTCGCAGTCGATCATCGACGGCGAAGCGATCACGCAGGAGCTTTCCAAAGGCGACGATCCGGAGCTTGCGCTCAAGCGCTACGAGGAACGCCGCCTGCCGCCGATGGCGCGCATCGTCGAGAGCAACCGCCGCAAGGGCATCGACATCATGCTCGACATCGTCGAGGAGCGCGCGCCGAAAGGCTTCGACCGGCTCGACAGCGTACTGCCGCCGGACGAATTGGAACGGATCGTCGGCGACTACAAAAAGCTCGTCACGCAGGACCGCGAGACGTTGCTCAAGCTTGCCGCGGCCCGGCCGTAGTCGTCCGAACAACAAAAAACCGGCCCCGCAAGGGACCGGCCGTGGTAGCGGTTTAAACCGGCCATTACATCGCCGGCCGCCACCGAGGGAGAATATGGCATCCGATGGTGACAGGATTGTGGCAGTGAAGGAGCCGGTATTCCCGTGAGTTTGGGCCGCGCGATCGCCACGGTCGGCAGTTTCACGCTGCTGTCGCGCATCGTGGGCTTCGTGCGCGACATCGTTCTGTCGGCGGTGCTCGGCTCGGGTGGCATCGCCGACGCTTTCTTCGTGGCGCTCAAGCTGCCCAACTTTTTTCGCCGTCTGTTCGCCGAGGGCGCGTTCTCCGCCGCCTTCGTGCCGTTGTTTGCGCGCGAGCTGCAAGGCGGCGGCCGCGAGGCGGCCCTTACGTTCGCCCGCCAGGCCCATGCCGGTCTCGTGCTGGTTCTGGTGCCCTTTGCGATCGTGCTCATCGCGGCAATGCCCTGGGTGCTGTCGCTGCTGGCGCCCGGCCTGCGCGCCGATCCTGGAACCTTCGACCTCGCCGTCGAATTCAGTCGCATCGCCTTCCCCTATCTGATTTTCATCTCGCTCGCCTCGCTCTATGGCGGCGTGCTGAACGGCATCGAGCGCTTCGCCGAGGTCGCCGTGACGCCAGTGCTGCTGAACGTAGCGTTGATCGGCGCCGTACTCGGCCTGACACCGTTTCTGCCCAACGGCGGCTACGCTGCCTCGATCGGCGTTGCGATCGCGGGCCTTCTGCAGTGGGCCTGGCTGCTTGCGTCCTGTGCCCGCGATGGCGTCGGCATGAAACTGGTGCGACCGCGCTGGACCGAACGGGTGGCGAGGCTGATCAAGCTCGCGACACCGGTCGCGATCGGCGGCGGCGTGCAGACGATCAGCGTCATGCTCGATGTCGTCTGGGCATCCTTGATGCCGATCGGCACGATCTCGGCGCTCTATTACGCCGATCGTCTCGCCCAGCTGCCGCTCGGCGTGGTCGGCATCGCCATCGGCACCGCCCTGTTGCCGCTGCTGGCGCGTCAGCTGCGCGCCGGCGAGAACACGGCCGCAATGGCCAACCAGAACCGCGCCATCGAATTCGGCCTGCTGTTCAGCCTGCCGGCGGCGCTGGCCCTGTGGCAGCTTGCCGAGCCGATGATCCGCGTGCTGTTCGAACGCGGCCAGTTCCAGCCCGACGACACCCTGCGGACCGCCTCGGCACTGGCGGCGCTGGCCGTCGGTCTTCCGGCCTTCGTGGTGGTCAAGGCACTGACTCCAGGCTTCTTCGCGCGCGAGGACACGCGCACGCCGCTCTATGCCGCGATCGCCGCCATCAGCTTCAACATCGCGCTGAATGCGCTGTTTCTGTTCTTCTCCAGCCTGCACCAGGTCGGTATCGCCCTCGCCTCCTCGCTGGCCGGATGGCTGAACGCGATGGTGCTGGGAGGTATCCTGATGCATCGCAGCCATCTCGAACCCGACAGCCGACTGCTGTCGCGCGCCGCCCGCATGGTCGTGGCGACCATCGGCATGGGCGCGGTGCTGTGGCTCGCCCTGATACTGGCGCGGCCGATGATGGCGCATTCCGACCTGGGCGGCTTCCTCGGCCTCGCCGCGGTGTGCGTCGTCGGCGTGCTGGCCTACGGCCTGCTGGGCGCCGCCTTGCGCATCGTCAATATCTCGGAATTGCGCTTCGTGATGCGCCGCCAGCCCGGCGTCAGACCAGCCGCCCCAGACGAACAACCGTGACGCCCGCGCGCAGCGGCCGGTTCGACGACGGCATCACCAGCACGCAATTGTCATAAGGCGTCGTCACTGGTTCGTCGTCGTCGTGGCCCAGCACACTGCCGGCCTTGGCGATGATTTCCTGGCCCTCGAACCTGCGTGCTGGGCGGAAATTACCGCGCTTGGTGGCGACGGCATGGGTCACGCGCACCACACGCTGCGGTGCCGTCGGCGGCTGCTTCCAACCGGCCGGCAGATCGCCCGGCTCGACCACGCCGGTTTCGGCGAGGAAGCGCGCGGTCACGTCCTTGGCGACCAACACCGACGACGCACGCCAGTGCTGACCGGTCTCGATCAGCAACGCATTCTTGCTGCTCTTTGGATCGCCGAAGCCGCCATAGTCTCGCATGCGCATGCCGGCGGCGTGGCCTGCATCGGCGATGATGTCGACCGGCGTGCCGACGCGCTTGGCGAGCGCAATGCCCTTGTCGAGCGGGCCCGCCAGCATCAGCGGCACGCCGTCATCGTGCATGGAGTGCAGGTCGAGCAGCAGATCGGCACGCTCGACGAACGGTCGCAGGAGTTGGGCGCGGCGCGTCTCGACCGTTGTGGCGGGCTGATCGAGCCGGCCCCAGGTGCGGTTGAAGTCCTCGTCGACCATGCGCGATTTGAACGGCGTGCGCGGATCGAAGGAATGGTAGGCCTCGATGTTGTTGAACGAGAAGATCAGTGTGCCCCTGCGCGGCTTGAGGCCTGCCGAGAGCAGGGCGTCGACCACCACGGCGCCCGAGACCTCGTTGCCATGGGTCAGCGAGGCCACCATGACGGTAGGTCCCGCCCTGCCGCTTTCGAGCACGTGGACATAGGGAGCGGCGCCCTTTTCCCACTTTCGCAAATCGGGAAAGGCAAATTCGATCGGCGGCAGGTCGGACATTTCCGACTAGTCGCATGACCTCGAGTGCAGGACAAGCCGGCCGTCAGGCTTCGCGATACCAGTTCGCCAGGTCCCAGGTGTTGTTGTCCCAGCCGGTCAATTCGGCGACCAGCTTGTGCTTCACCGCGGTGGCGAGCGGACGGGCGACGACCGGGATCACGACGTTGTTGTTCACCGCCAAGTCGTTGCACTTGATCAGCAGGGCGGCGCGCTTGACGGGGTCGAGCTCGGCCTGTGCCGCCTTGTGGATCTCGTCGTATTCCGGGCTGACCCATCGCGTGATGTTGCGGCCCTGCCACTTGTTGGCCTTGCTCGACACTTCGGTCGACAGGAACTGGCGGAGGAACACCTCGGGATCGGGTTGCTGCGGACCGTTGTTGTACATCTGCAGGTCCGAATAGAAGTGCGGATAGGTGTCCGGGTTGGCCACGTCCGACGAGAAGAACACCGATGCCGTCACCGCCTTGACCTCGATGTCGATGCCGGCCTTCTGGCACGCCTGCTTGACGATCGCCTGGTTCTTCTGGCGTGGCTGGTTGATCGAGGTCTGGTAGACGAACTTCAGCTTCTTGCCGTCCTTCTCGCGGATGCCGTCGGCTCCCTTCTTCCAGCCGGCCTTGTCGAGAATCTCGTTCGCCTTGTCGATGCTGAACTCGTACCTGGTGTTCTTCGACCGGAAGCGTTCGGGATTGTTGATGAAGTTGGCCGTGGCGATGCCGGTGCGGCCGTAGATGTATTTCTGCACCGAATCCTTGTCGACCAGCAGCGCCAAGGCCTGGCGGACCTCCGGATACTGCAACGTCGGGTGCTTGGTCTTGAGGCTGGCGCGCTCGCCGTCGACCTCGGTCCACGGGTCGGTGAAGTTGAGCTGGATGTGCTCGATACCGCCGCCCTCGGTGATGACGACGCGGCCTTTGCCGTCCTTCTCGAGGCGCAGCAGGATCTCGTCCTCGACCTGCATGTTCCAGGCGAAGTCGTATTCGCCGGTCTGCAGTACCGCGCGCGCCGCCGAGACAGCGTCGCCGCCGCCCTTCATCTCGATCGCATCGAAGTGCGGGCGGTTATCCTGATGGTACTTGTCGTTGAGCACGCCGGTCACGAGATCGCCCGGCTTGAAGCTCTTGAACTTGTAGGGGCCCGTGCCGACCGGCGAGAGATTGGCCGGCGCCTCGCGCGACTTGGCGCCGGTGTAATCGCCAAAGATGTGCTTGGGAATGATCGAGCCGGCCGAGGCCACGAACGTGTCGGCCCAGAACGGTGTCGGCCGCGGGAACTTCACGACTACCGTGTACTGGTCGATCTTCTCGACCATGACGTCCTTGTAGGAGCCGCTGGTCACCGTCGCCGTCGCGGGATCGCGCGAATATTCCCAGGTGAACACGACGTCGTCGGCAGTAAGCGGCCGGCCGTCGTGCCAGGTGACGCCGGGCTTGATCTTCCAGATCACCGACTTGCCGTCCGCAGCGAGCGTGCCGTCCTCGCGGCCCGGGATCGAGACGGCGAGACAGGGCCTGAGATTGCCGTTGCCGTCCCAGCCGGCCAACGGCTCGTAGAAGATGCGGCTGCCGTCCTGGTCCTTGGTGCCGGTGGCGAAGTGTGGATTGAGGAGCGTCGGGCCTTGCCACCACAGCACCTTCAGGAGGCCGCCGCCGCCGCGCTTGGTCGGCTTGTAGACCGGCGTCGATTGCGCCATTGCCACGCCGGCGTGCGCCAGCAGCTGGGTCGCCAGCGGCGCCGTCAGGCCGGCCACGATCATTCGTTGCACGAAGGCGCGGCGCGGCAAGGCGCCCGTCTTCACTTTGTCGATCAGTCCACGCAGTTCGCGCTCGTTCATCGGATGCCCCCATCCAGCGGTGAAAACGCCCCAAGACGTCACGGACGTCCTGCAAGATGCGTGCAAGCCTAAGGGGATCAGGCTGCCGAAGGGCCGTCAATGGTGACGGCTTGATTCCGCCGGCTGGCTGGGCGATACCCGCCCGCCCTCGGCCTTCCATCGGCGGGGTGCGCGGCCGTCCAAAGGCCCGCGCCATCGACCTCTAACGGAGTCCACATCCATGTCTGACGCAGCAACCGCCGCGGCCGCGCCCAATCCACATCTGGCGCAATACGCCGCCAAGGGCCTCAAGGGCCGCATCCTCTCGGGCGTCCAGCCCACCGGAAACCTCCACCTCGGCAACTATCTCGGCGCGATCCGCAACTTCGCGCGCCTGCAGAACGACTACGAGTGCCTCTATTGCGTGGTCGACATGCACGCCGTCACGGTGTGGCAGGACCCGGCGCAGATGGTGCCGCAGACGCGAGAGATCGCCGCGGCGTTCCTGGCCGCCGGCGTCGACGGTCGCAAGCAGATCATCTTCAACCAGTCGATGGTGCCCGAGCACGCCCAGCTTGCCTGGATCTTCAACTGCGTCGCCCGCATGGGCTGGATGAGCCGCATGACGCAGTTCAAGGAAAAGGCCGGCAAGGACCGCGAGAACGTCTCGCTCGGCCTGTTCGCCTATCCGGCGCTGATGGCGGCCGACATCCTGATCTACAAGGCGACGCACGTGCCGGTGGGCGAGGACCAGAAGCAGCACCTCGAGCTGACACGCGACATCGCCATCAAGTTCAATAACGACTTCGCCGCGCCGGACTATTTCCCCGTTACCGAGCCGCTGATCTTCGGTGCGGCAACGCGCGTGATGAGCCTGCGCGACGGCACCAAGAAAATGAGCAAGTCCGACCCGTCGGACTTCAGCCGCATCAACCTGACCGACGATGCCGACGCCATCGCCCAGAAGATCCGCCGCGCCAAGACCGATCCGCACCCCATGCCGGAGTCGGCCGCCGAGGCCGAGAAGCGGCCGGACGCCGACAACCTGCTCGGGATCTATGCGGCGCTGGCCGACATGGACAAGGATGCGGTGATCTTCGAGTTCGCCGGCAAGCAGTTCTCCGAATTCAAGGCGGCGCTGACCCAGCTCGCCGTCGAGAAGCTGGGACCGATCGGCTCGGAGATGCAACGGCTGATGAAGGACCCGGGCCATGTCGACGCGATCCTGCGCGACGGCGCCGAACGCGCCCGCGCCATCGCCGCGCCGATCCTGGCCGATGTCTACAAGACCGTAGGCTTTCTGAAGCCCTGACCGCGAGGGAAGGCGTCAGCCTTCCATCCGGGTGAGCGCCCACTTCACGGTGGCGCCTTCGATCGGCACCTGGCCGACGAGGACGATCTGCTCGGTGCGGCGCTGGCGGCCTTCTTCGCCGAGATAAATGCTTTCGGCGAGGCCGATGCCGGCACCCACTGCGCGCAGCCGCCAACCGCGGCCGCTCGGCAGGCGCATCAGCACGGCCTGACCGCTCTGGGCCAGGGTCGCCTTCACCGTGGGGTGAAGGTGGAAGCGGATGATGAAGCGCTTGTCGGGATGGGCGACCGGCTTGCCTTCGGGTCCCAGGAACATGTCCTCGCCGCGCAGATCGCCGCCATCGGGTGACAGCCACAGCCGGCGGCGATGGATGATGCCGAACAGCGAACGATAGCCGTCGTGGCACATGTCGAGCCACTGTGCGCCCTGGTCGTCGGCGCGGTCGATCAGCACGTTGCCGGCGCGATACTCCATCGCGCCATGGTCGGTGATTTCCGTCGAGTTGGTGTCATCGACCACGGCGGTGGAATGTGCCGCCGTGTAGCGCATGAAGCGGCGCCACTCGACCGGCGCGCCGGGATAGATGCCGCAATTGACCACCAGGCGCTCGTGCGCGGCACTCATCTCGAAGGAGAGCGTGCCGGCATGCGCCAACTCGTCCATGCCGCGGCCGGGCGGGCTGCCGGCATCGACCACGACCTGCGTGGTACCGGCATTGAGGCGCAGGAACCCGCTCTGCAGGGCGGTGAGCGGCGCCGGTTCGTTCGAGCCCGAGCGCGCCAGTACCAGGTCGACCAACGTGCGGTCGGTCTCCCAGGCGCCGTTGAACAGGGCCAGCCCGCCATCGCCGTGACGGAAGAAGCGCAGCATCGGCGCCAGCCGGTCGATGGCGGCAACCAGTTCGGCGGGCGCGCGGCGCTCCGCCGAACTGAGCGCGGTGCGGACGTCGATCAGGTCGCGCAGCACCTTCAACTGAAGGTGCGGGGCGCGCTCGGCGACGACGCCGTCCGGCAGCACATAGCGTTTGACGAACTTGGCGAGGCGGCCGAGCGATTGCTCCAGCACCTTCTCGTGGCGCTTGCCTTCGCGCAGAAAGGCAAGATCGGAGATCACCAGCGCCTTCAGGACGGTCACCGCCTCGTGACCGATCATGCCGGTGCGCGCGGCACGGCGCAGATGCACGCGCTGGCGCGACAGCGAATAGACGAAGCGGCCGGCGAAGGCCGGATCGGCCGAGGCGGCCAGCCAGTCGAAATGCCGGATCCAGGAGACAATGCGTTCGGCCAGGACATCGCGCCGCCAGGTGACCGGCGAGAAGCGCCACTCGCGGTCGGTCCAGTCGTCGATCAGGCGCACTGCCAGCGAGGCGGCTCCCGCCTCGCCGCTATCGCGCAGGTCACGCAGCCAGCCGAATTCGTTGAGCGAAGCGAGCCAAAGCGGATGGGCGCCGGGGCGCCGCCACGGCGCGTCGTCGGCATTGGGCTGGACCCGGCCCACCACGCTGGCGGCCATATACTCGCCCGCCATGATCCGGCGGCCCTGATCGCCGCTGCCCGGCCAGGAGTCGGGGGAAACGGCAAAAAAGCTCTTGGGCGTGCGGTAGCCCAAGGTCAGGGCATAGAGCGGAGAGCGCAGCAGCCACTCGGCCAGTGACGGTCGGGGTGCGGCCATCCGGGCGGCGGTCGAGCGAATCGGGCGTGAGTCCGTGGCGACCAACGTCATTTGCTTCTGTCTTTTTTGTGCCCGACCGAAGAGGGCCCGGCAGAGAGGGTGTTTTGACCAGTTTAACCCACCCTGCCCGCGCTGGCGATGGTCTCTGGGGGGCCCTTTTGGTGACCCTTGAAAGGCCCTTTTTGCACCCCAGATTCATTCGCGATGGGATGCCTTATGGGGTTCCAGGCCACTCGCTCCTCGGAGGAGGGTTTTATGAGCCGTATGTCGTTGTTCAATTCGCCTTTGCTGCTGGGCTTCGACCAGCTCGAGCGCTCGCTCGACCGTCTGGCCAAGAATGCGGAAGGCTACCCTCCCTACAATATCGAGAAGATCGGCGAGAACGGGCTGCGCATCACGCTGGCCGTAGCCGGGTTCACCCTGGACGACCTCGTCATCGAGCTTGTCGAGAACCAGCTGATGGTTCGCGGCAAGCAGTCTGACGACGGCGACCGGGTCTTCCTGCATCGGGGCATCGCGGCCCGTCAGTTCCAGCGCGCCTTCATGCTGGCCGACGGAATCGAGGTGACCGGCGCCCGGCTCGACAATGGCCTGCTCGAGATCGATCTCCTGCGGCCGATGGCCGAACCCCGCATGCGCACGATCCGCATAGATGCCGGCAAGGAGGCCGGCCGGGCGGACAATACGATCGATATCACCGCGCGCCGTTCAGGCTCGCGTTGAGGAGGTGTGTGATGGAAAACAACCAGATCAACAATTCCTACGTTCCCCTCGCGGACGAAGCCTTTCTTAGCCTCGGCGCGCAGCAGATCGCTTATGTGAAGGCGATCAACCTGCCCGACGGCGCCCATGCCTTCGGCATCTATTCGGCCGACGGCAAGCCGATGGCCGCTGCGCCGTCGGTCGAGATCGCGAAGGCGCTGCTGCGCCAGCACGAGCTCGAGCCCGCGCTGGTTCACTGAACGCCGGAACGGAAACAGGAAAAGGAAACTAGGCCGCGCTCTGCGCCTGGACTGGTTCGACCAGCAGCGCGTAGAGCGCGTCGGCCGTCTCGGTCTTGCGGAGCTTGTCGACCAGGCTACGGTCGCGCAGCAGGCGTGACACCCGCGCCAGCGCCTTGAGGTGATCGGCGCCGGCGCCCTCGGGCGCCACCAGCAGGAACACGATGTCGACCGGACGTTCGTCGATCGAATCGAAATCGACCGGATGGGCGAGCCGCGCGAACAGCCCGCGCGGACGGTCGAGGCCGGTCATGCGGCCGTGCGGGATCGCGATACCACCGCCGATCCCGGTCGAGCCGAGACGCTCGCGCTCGAGCAGGCGGTCGAACAACCGGCGCTCCTCGAACTTCAGCAATTGGGCAGCCCGGCTGGCCAGTTCGGCCAACAGCGCCTTCTTGCTCGACGCCTTCACGCAGGCCAGGACAGCGTCCGGACCGGGCAGCAAATCGGCGATTTCCACAATTCCACCAATGAGTTAGCCGGTGCGGGAGGGGCACGAGCCGGCGTCGAAGGCGCCCCTATAGGCGCCTCGCCCGGACGGGTCAAGCCGCCCCATCAGTCGGCTGGACCCGTGAGGGCTTGTGCGGCGATCACCGCCGAAGGAACCGCAGACGGCAGGGCCGCGACCGAACGCGCCATGCCGAGCCGCCCCAGCCGCCGACGCTCGGCCGACGAGGGGATGCGCATGGCCTCGCGATACTTGGCGACAGTGCGGCGAGCGATCTCGATGCCCTCGCCCTTCAGCAAGTCGACGATACGGTCGTCGCTGAGCGGCTGCTGGGCGTTCTCGCCGCCGACCAGATGACGGATGCGCGAGCGCACGGACTCCGACGAAACCACGACGCCCGGCGTGCGCGCCGGCAGGGCCGAGGTGAAGAAGTACTTCAGCTCGAAGATACCGCGCGGCGTGGCGATGTACTTGTTGGAGGTGACGCGGCTCACCGTGCTCTCGTGCAGTTCGGTGGCGATCGCGATGTCGCGCAGCACCAGCGGCTTCAGCGCGCTGACGCCGTGACGGAAGAAGCCGTCCTGTTGCTTCACGATCTCGCGCGCGACCTTGAGGATGGTCGTGGCGCGCTGCTCGAGCGTCTTGACCAGCCAGTTGGCCGACTGGAAACGCTCGGCGACGAAGTCCCGGTCGGGCTTGGCGCGCGCGCCCTTCATCAGCGTGGCGTGGTAGTTGCGGTCGACCAGCACCTTGGGCAGCGCATCGGTGTTGAGCTCGATGTGCCATCCTTCTTCGCCGCTCTCGGGATCCTTGGCCGGAGTCAGATAGAGATCGGGCGCAACCGGCTGGATCGGCTCGTACTCGAACTTCTGGCCGGGCCGCGGATCGAGGGTGCGCAGCTCCGCCAGCATGTCGTGCAGGTCTTCGTCGTCGACGCCGCAGCGCCGGCGCAGCTGGCCCAGTTCGCCGGCCGCCACGAGGTCGAGATTATCGAGCAGGGCCTTCATCGCCGGATCGAGGCGATCACGCTCGGCGAGCTGCGCCGCCAGGCATTCCGACACCGTACGGGCGAACAGGCCCGACGGCTCGATCTGGCGGAGCTTGGCCCACACGCGCTCGACGGAAGCGACGTCGACATGGATGCCGTCGGCCACTGCGCTTGCATCGAGGCGGCAGTAGCCCGCCTCGTCGAGACCCTCGGCAAGCTTCAGTGCAATGCGCCGGTCCGCCGGATCGGCGAACAGCAATTCGATCTGTTCCAAGACGTAGGCCGCGAGCGACTGCGGCCGCTCGCTGACAAAATCCAGGGCGTCCGGAACGTCGTCGCGCTGGCCTCCCTTGGCCGAAGCTGCGGCAGCGTCGCCACCGCGATCGGCGAACTCGCGGCTCCAGCGATCGTCGGCATCGGCCAGGGCCGGCGCGGCCGCGGCCAGCGCCTCGGCGGTATCGGCCGGCGCTTCGCTGACCGGCGCCTCCGGCTCGGTGGCCGGGCCGTCGTCGGAGCGGCCTTCCTGCAGCAGCGGATTTTTCTCGAGTTCCTGCTGAATGAAGGCGGCGAGCTCAAGATGGGAGAACTGCAGGAGTTTGATGGCCTGCTGCAGCTGTGGCGTCATCGCCAGCGTCTGGCGGCCTGCCAGAATGAGACTCGGACCGATACGCATTGAACCCACCCTTACTGGCAATTTGGCCCCGTCCCTGCTTTCTAGCAAGAGGCGTGCCAAACACCTTGGCGTGATTCAATTTCAATGTGCGAAAATATCGACCTCCGGCCACCCCGCCAAATCGAGGCGGGCGCGGGTCGGCAGAAAGCGAAACGCAGCGTGAGCCAGCTCAGTCCGCCCTTCGCGTTCCAATAATGCATCCAGTTTCGCTTTTAGCGAATGCAGGTGCAGGACGTCTGAGGCGGCATAGGCCATCTGCTCGTCGCTCAGGGCCTCGGCGCCCCAGTCCGAGGTCTGCTGCTGCTTGGAGAGTTCGACGCCGAGCAGATCCCTGCATAGGTCCTTCAGGCCATGCCGGTCGGTAAAGGTGCGAATCAGCTTGGCCGCGATCTTGGTGCAATAGACCGGCTCGCAGCGAACGCCCAAGGCATGCTCGAGCACGGCGATGTCGAAGCGCCCGAAATGAAAGAGCTTCAGCACTTTGGGATCAGCCAGCAGGGCGGCAAGGCGGGGCGCCTTCGCTGGCCCACTTCCCGTCGAAACTTTGGGGATCTGCACCAGATGGGCATTGCCGTCGCCGGCCGAGAGCTGGACGAGGCACAACCGGTCGCGGTGGGGGTTTAGCCCCATCGTCTCGGTGTCGATCGCCACGATCGGGCCGAACGTCAGGTCGGCCGGAAGGTCGCCGCGGTAAAGCTTGATCGCCATCAGGGGGTGCCTCTCACGCCTCGCATGGTGCCCAGGAGAAGACTCGAACTTCCACGCCTCGCGGCGCTAGTACCTGAAACTAGTGCGTCTACCAATTCCGCCACCTGGGCACGGCATGCGGGCTAGT
>CAWUOG010000054.1:0-12937 GCA_963923875.1 uncultured Alphaproteobacteria bacterium | reverse complement strand
CGCTGGGTGGCTGCGTCACCCGTCAGGCGCACACTCCCGATCCTCATGCCGCCGCACGAGCCGCCCAAGCCGAACGCGAGCGGCAGTTCGACGACGCCAAGGATGAGGTCATGCGCCAGCTCGCAATCTGCGAGAGCGGCGGCTACGGACCTTCCGAGAAATTGATCTATGGCGGACGCGGCCTCTATCACGGTCGCTTCCAGTTTGCGACCCGTACCGTGATGATCTACGTGCAGCGCCGCGACGGCATTGCGCTCAATCCGAAGCAGGCGTCGGAACTCGCCCATGACTGGGACAGGTCGAAAGACCTCGCCAAGTACATGATCTTCGATCTCGAGGAGCCATGGCACTGGCCATTGTGCTCGCGCAAGATCGGCATGCCCGCGCAGGTCGCCGCGGTGAAGCGCAACCATGGCCAGGCCGACACCATCGTCGTGGCGGGCAGCCGCCGCTAGCGGTCAGGCTTTCGGGCGTGCGATCGTCAGCGCAATGCCGCCCAGGATGGCGGCCGAGGCCAGAAGCAACCGTATCGTGATCGGCTCGGCGAGCAGCAGCACGCCGCCCAGTGCCGCGATCGCCGGCACGCTGAGCTGAACCGTCGCGGCCGAGGTGGCGGTGAGTGCGGGCAGCGCGGCGTACCACAGCGCATACCCAAGGCCCGAGGTGATGGCGCCGGACAGCACGGCATAAAGGGCGCCTGTCATATCGACACCGGAAGTCCCGTGCGAACCGGCCAGGGCAAGGGCCGCCGCGAACGGCACCGCACGCAGGAAATTGCCGGCGGTGGCGATGGTCGGCTCGCCGAGGTTCTTGCCGAGTAGCGAATAGACGCCCCACGAGGCGCCGGCCAGGATCATGAACGCGGCGCCCAGCAGCGGCGGCGCGGCGAGCCCCGGCAGCAGCAGCGCCACCAGGCCGGCGAGCGCAACCAGCACGCCCACGAGCTTCAGTCCGCCCAATCGCTCGCCGCGGAACAGGCCGTAGCCGGTCATGGTCATCTGCACAGCGCCGAACAGCAGCAGCGCGCCGGTCGCGGCCGAGAGATCGCGGTAGGCGTAGGAGAAGAACGCGGCGTAGGAGAACAGCATCGCCGCCGCCCACCAGCTGCCGCCGGTCGTCGGCCGGATGCGGCGTGCGGCCAGGATGACGGCCAGCGTCAGAGCGCCCGAGGCAATGCGCACGGCGGTGAAGGTCGCGGCATCGATCGCGGTGTCGCGAAGTGCGATGCGGCAGAGCAGGGAGTTGCCGGCGAAGGCGAGCATCGCCAGCACGGTGAGGAGTACCAGACGAAGCGAACTATTCATGAAGACGAAGCGGCACCTTCGTCTCGGCCGCGGCCTTGGCGAGATCGGTCATCGTGTCATTCGGCAGCAGCAATCCTTGTCGCCGATTCTTCACGTCGTTGCGAGCCTCGATTTCACCCGGATAGAAGACCTCGTCGTGACCCTGCGCCAGCGGCACGGACTTCAGTTCCTCGATCATCTTTTCCATGCGAGCATTGAACGTGGCGAGAGGCTGGAGCTTGGCGATGTCGATAACGATCATCATCTGGCCTGCGCCACTCTTGCGCTCGGTCTGGTAGGGACCGGCGACGCCGCTACCGAAGGCGCTGCCGGTCAACACGCCCGACAGCATGTCCATCATGGCCGCGATGGCGTACCCCTTGTGTCCAGCCATGGGCAGGATGATGCCGTCGATCGCAGCCTGCGCATCGGTGGTCGGCGCGCCTGATGCGTCGATCGCCCAGCCTTCGGGGATTGGCTGTCCCTTCTGTCGCGCCAGGTAGACCTTGCCGCGCGCCACGCCCGTATTGGCGATGTCGAGCACCATAGGCGGGTATTTGCCGGCGGGCGCGGCCCATGACCAGGGGTTGGTCCCGACGGTCTTCTTGCGGCCGCCCCATGGCGCCATGGCCGGGCTAGCGTTGGTCGACAGGAACGCGACACATCCGGCGCGCGCTGCCGCCAACGTATAGTAGAGCGCAGTCCCGAAATGGTTGGAGTTGCGCAATGCGACGGCCGCGATGCCGTGGATCTTGGCACGGGCAATCGCTTCCGCCATTGCATGCCGGGTCAGCACCTGGCCCATCGCGTCGCCGCCATCGATCACGGCCAGCGCGCCGGCATCGACGATCAGCTTCGGTTGGGCAACGGCGGCGCAGACGCCCGTCCGCAATCGGGCAAGGTACCAAGGCAGGCGCAGGACACCGTGCGACTGGTGGCCCCAGAGATCGGCCTGGACCAGCGTGTCGGCGACGAGCCTCGCGTCCGCTTCCGGCATGCCGGCGGCGACGTAAACCGACGTTGAGAAATCGAGCAGTCTCTGCGGCGAGACCGGCCTTGTCTCCGTCACGCCGTCAGTTGCCGAGGCGATACAGCTTCATCGCATTGTCGCGGACGATCTTCTGACGGGCCGCAGGCGCGATTTCGGTCAGTTCTTTCTTCAGGAATTCCTGGCTATCGGGCCAGATGCCGTCGGGATGCGGGAAGTCGGAGCCCCACATCACATTGTCTTCGCCGAGATGCTTCAGCAACTCGATGCCCACCGGATCGGTCTGGTAGGTGGCGTAGAACTGGCGGTGCCAGTATTCGCTCGGCTTCATCTTGAGGTCGAGGTCCTTGAATTGGTCCTCCCACTCGAGGTCCATGTGCTGCAGCACGTAGGGGATCCAGCCCAGCCCCGCCTCGCCGATCACGATCTTGAGGTTGGGATAGCGCGCAGGCGCGCCGGAGAAGATCAGGCCCATCAGCATGCTGCTCATGTGCATCTGGAACCCGGTGATGTGGACGGCGAAGATGCGGCGCTGCACGTGCGGCGGGAACTTCGTAACGTCGGGCGAGCGGCCGCCGATCGTATGGAAGTGCAGCGGAATGCCGGTCTCATGGCCGAACTTCCAAAGCGGTTCCCAGTGCTCGTCCCACAGCGGCACCATGTCGGGCCGGTTGGCGATGTCGAGGCCGCGCACGCCGCGCTTGGCGCAGCGCATCGCCTCGGCGACCGACTCCTCCATGTTGTAGTTCGGGATGTTGGCGAGACCGATCAATCGATCGGGCGCGCCCATGCAGAAATCGTGGAGCCAGTCGTTGTAGATACGCAGCATCTCCAGCGCCGCTTCCGGATCGTTGAGCCGGCCGCTCGAGCCCAGCACGCCGTACAGTACCTCGGCCTGCACGCCGTCGCGGTCCTGGTCCTTCAGGCGCAGGTCGACTTCGGTGAGGCGACGCACGCCCTTCTTGCCGTCGTCGTAGAGGCCGGTCGAGGCCATGCGGTCGGAGCGATGGATAATGCCCGGCACATACTCGCGGCCCGCCGAGCCCATGCCGTTCATCAGCCCGAACTTGGCGCCCTTGGCGCTGATCCACTCTGGCCCCTTCGGTCCGTCGACGACATGCGGCATGCGATCCTTCATCGCGGCCGAGGCGTTCTTCGTGAAGAGGTCGGGAGGCAGCCAGATCAGGTCGACATGGCCGTCGGCTGAGATGACGTCGTATTTCATGGGCGCGTTTCCTCCACCCACAATCATCCTCCCGGCGACGGCCGGTTGCTACCTTTTATGCAGTCCGCTGGGCGATATGAAGCCTAACGGTAAACGTGGGCCAGGCTGCGCGTAGGGGTCACCAGAAGGACGAGAACCGTCGACAGCGACAGCGTCAGCCCCAGCGGCAGGATGGCGGCGGCGCCGTCAGCCCAGCGAATGTCGAGATTGTAGAGTTCGAGCGCCCCCACAAGCACGCTACCAGCGGCATACATGCCGAGGTCGGGCAGCCTGCGCATGCGCTTGTCGCCCAGGCAGTCGATCAGCATGACCAGCGCAGTCGCGGTCATCATTGCGAGGCCGACCACCAGCAGCCATTCGGTGATGTCGGCGACGTCCTTGGCGTCGTAACGCACCAGGATGCTGGCCTGCGAATAGACCAGGTCGACGGCGCAGACCGCCAGAAAGTAGCCGACTGCGAACGGGCGCAGCAGCGGATAGAGCGCGCGGCCGGCGATCCGGACGGTAATGCGGGGCTTGTCAGGGGTCATGGTGTCTCCGGGCGGTGCCTTTCTGTGCACAGGCCAATGCAGCAAAAGCCGGGCCGATCCCACTGGTGCGACAGTCCGCCTCCGCTAGGGATGGGGGCGCCGGTCGTGTCGTACCGCTTGATCTGCGTCTAGAGTGAGGCGATGACCGAAACCGAACGCTGGCTCTCCGACTTCGCCGCCCAACTCGAGCGCGGTACCCCCGAAGATGTCGCCCGCTGCTTTGCGCCGGGCGCCTACTGGCGCGATCTGATCGCCTTCACGTGGAACATCGTGACCCTCGAAGGTGAGGCGGCGATCTTGGCGATGCTGAAGGCGCGGCTCGCCGACGTGAAGCCGCGCGGGCTCAAGGCCGGCGACCGCGATGGTTGGTTCGTCTTCGAGACCGCGCTCGGCCGCGGGCAGGGCAGGGTCGTGCTGAAGGGCGGCAAGGCGTTCACCCTGATGACCGCCCTCACCGAACTGAAGGGCTTCGAGGAGAAGGCCGGTGCCACCCGTCCGTTCGGCACCGAGCATGGCGCGATCCGCAACCGTATCACCTGGACGGACCGTCGACGAGCCGATCGCGACGAGTTCGGCGTCACGCGCCAGCCCTACGTACTGATCGTCGGCGGCGGACAAGGCGGCATCGGATTGGGCGCTCGGCTGAAGCGGATCGGCGTGCCGGCGCTGATCGTCGATGCACACGAACGGCCGGGCGATGCCTGGCGCAAGCGCTACAAGTCGCTCTGCCTGCACGATCCGGTCTGGTACGACCATCTACCGTACCTGCCGTTTCCCGATCACTGGCCGATCTACACGCCCAAGGACAAGATGGGCGACTGGCTGGAATCCTACGTTAAGATCATGGAGCTCGATTACTGGAGCTCCTCGCCGTGCAGGAGTGCGTCGTGGGACGAGGCGCGCCGGGAATGGTCGGTCGCCGTCGAGCGAGACGGCAAGAAGGTCACGGTGAGGCCGAAGCACCTCGTGCTGGCCACCGGGATGTCGGGCTTCCCGGAAGTGCCGCGATACCCAGGTGCCGAGACTTTCAAGGGCAAGCAGCACCATTCGAGCCAGCACGGCGGTGGCGCAGGATACGAGGGCAAGCGCTGCGTCGTGGTGGGCTCCAACAATTCCGCGCACGATATTGCTGCTGACCTGTGGGAGCACGGCGCAGCCGAGGTGACGATGATCCAGCGCTCACCAACCCTGGTGATGCGCTCGGAGACACTGGCGCGCTATCGACCGCTCTATTCCGAAGAAGCGGTGGCAAGCGGCATCACCACCGACAAGGCTGACTTCACGCTCGCCTCGGTACCTTACGCAATCACCGACTCCGCGCGCGCGATGGTCGCCAAGGTCAGGCAGGAAGATGCCGGCTTCTATGCACGGCTCGAGAAGGCGGGCTTCCTGCTGACCTTTGGCGAGGACGAGACCGGTATCGGCACGATGTATATGCGCCGTGGTTCCGGCTACTACATCGAAGTCGGCGCCTCGGAGCTGATCGCCAACGGCTCGATCGGACTGAAGGTCGGCGAGGTGGCGCGACTCACCGCTGATTCCGTCATGATGAGGGACGGCACCGAACTGAAGGCCGACCTCGTCGTCTATGCCACCGGTTACGGCTCGATGAACCAGTGGGCAGCGGCGCTGATCTCGCAGGAAGTCGCTGACAAGGTCGGCAAGTGCTGGGGACTCGGCTCCGGCACTGCCAAGGATCCCGGACCGTGGGAAGGCGAGCTGCGCAACATGTGGAAGCCCACGGCGCAGGACGGCCTGTGGTTCCACGGCGGCAACCTGATGCAGTCGCGCTTCTACTCGCAATTCCTGGCGGTTCAGTTCAAGGCGCGGCTGGAGGGCCTGCCGACGCCGGTCTATGGTCGCAGCCCGGTCCATCACCGCGTGTGAGGAGGCGATCGATGAGAAGGCTGCTCGTTCTGCCGCTCGTTGCTCTGCTCGTCCTGCCGCTCGTGAGCGGCTGCACGGGCTACATGAGCGACCCGATCGGCAAGAAGCCCGCCTTCACGGCGTCGCTCAAGGGCGCGAACCAGACGCCGCCGACCGACAGCATAGGCTATGGCACGATGGAAGCGCGCTACATGCCGACGATGCAGACCATCGAGTGGAAGTTCTGGTTCGGCAAGCTGAGCGGCCCGGTGACCTACGCTTTCCTGCAGGGGCCCGACGGCGTCGGCAACGAGCGCGCCGACATCGTGCCGATCAATCCGCCGTTCGAGAGCAACGTGCAGTTCGGCAGCGCCACGCTGACGCCGCAGCAGTCGGCCGATCTTCTGGCCGGCCGGTGGTCGGTCGAGCTCCGGACCGAGCGCTACCCCGCTGGCGAGATCCGCGGACCGCTGGTGCCGAAGTAGGAAAGCGCTCTTCCCCATTCATATGAGAAAGTGCCGGCGTCTTCGCGGGCGATGGGGTCATGACCCCTCTGTCGGCGTAGGGCGCCGACACCTCCCCATCAGAATGGGGAGAAGCGCTAGTCGAATTTGTAGTCCCAGCCGATCCACTTGCACAGCGCGCGGCCCATCACCTTTTCGAGGTCCTGGCCCTTCAGCCAGGGCAGCTCCTCAGTGAAGAAGGTGACGCACTGGCGGTAGCTGCAGGGCATGCGGGTGATGTCGGTACCCCAGAAGCAGCGGTCGGGCCCGTAGGCATCGACGATGCGATGCAGGCCATCCTGGATGTTCTTGAACGGATAGGGCTGCGTCGAGTAGTGCGGCGCGCCGGTCATCTTGACCGCAACGTTGGGCAGCTTGGCGAGCGCCAGCATCTCGTCGAGATGGATGAATGCCTCGGCATCCTGACCGTGCCGGTTCAACCCGCAATGGTCGAGGATCAGCTTCAGGTCGGGGTAGCGCTCGGCGATGCCGCGGAACTCTTTCAGGAAGATGCCGCCCATCATGCCGATGGCGAGGCCGGCCTTCGCCGCTTCCGGCCAGATCCAGTCCAGCGCACCCTCGTGCAGCAGTTCCTGCTCCTTGGGCTGCAGCAGCGCCCAGCGCAGGCCCATCATGCCGGGCTGATTTCGCCAGGTCGGGATCAGCGCCTTGTTGGCCGGGTTCTTGGGATCGAATTGGCCCATCACGGCGAAGCGCCTGGGGTATTTCCTGGCCGCTTCCAGCGCCATCTCCTGCGAGCTTGGATCCCAGGAAAGCGGCGGATGGATCAGCGCGGCATCGACGCCGGCCTCGTCCATCTCCTTCAGCATCTGCTCGGCGCTGACCAGCGATACCTTGCGGTGCTTGCCGGTCGGCGGGCTGACGGTCTGGCGCCAGATATGGACCTGCGCGTCGACGATCTTCATGGGTTTGTCCTCAATTCGGAGTAGGCGAGGCGGCGTCGATCAGCTTCTCGCGCTTGAGTTCGCTCCACAGCTCAACCGGGATCCTGGCCGAGAGGCGCGACACGTTCTGTTTGACTTCGTTGACGCTGAGCGCGCCGGGAATTACCGCGCAGAAGGCGGGATGAAACAGCGGGAACTGCATCGCCGCGGCGCCCAGCTCGACGCCGTGGCGTTTGCAGACCGCCTCGATCTTGCGCGCCTTTTCGATCAGGGCGGCTGGAGCCTGGACATAGTCGTGCGTCGCCTTGTCGGTCACACCGCCGGTCAAGATGCCTGAATTGTATGGTCCGCCCAGGATTACCGAAACGTTACGCCTGGTGCATTCGGGCAGGAAAGCCTCCAACGCCCCCTGCTCGAGCAGCGTGTAGCGGCCAGCCAGCAGCATGCAGTCGAAGTCGCCGGCCTGGATGAAACGCAGGCTGGTGTCGCTCTCGTTGATACCGACGCCGATCGCCGAAATGATCCCCGCCTTGCGCAATTCGTCGAGCGCCTTGAAGCCGGAATCCATCACCGTCTTGAAGCGCTGGTTCAGGATCTCGCGGTCCTTGATGGTCCAGAAGTCGACGTCGTGGATCAGCGCGATGTCGATCTTGGCGAGCCCGAGCCGCAGGTGCGAATGCTCGAGCGAACGCATGACGCCGTCATAGGTGTAGTCAAATACCGGCGCGAAGCCGGGCAGGCCATTCTCGCGGAACTCGGCCGGCTTCTGCTCGCCCGGCTTCATCGGGTGCATGATCCGACCGATCTTGGTCGAGAGCACGAAGTCGCTGCGCGGCTTCTCACGCAGGGCGCCACCCATGCGCAACTCGGAGCGGCCGTAGCCGTAGAACGGCGAGGTGTCGTAGTAGCGCACGCCCATATCCCAGGCGGCTTCGGTCAAGGCATGTGCCTCGGCATCGGGAATCGTCGCGCGAAAGCCGCCCATCGGCGCGCCGCCGAGGCCGATCGTGGTCACTTCGAGCCGGGTCTTGCCGACCCTTCGTTTGGGGAGAGTCATCAGGCAGCCTCCTGCGCGACCGTCGGCCCTTCGGCCTGCGTCGTGGTGCGCCGCACATCGCGCACGATGTTGAGGTCGTCGAAGCGGCGCACCCGGTGCATGGTGGTGCGGTTGTCCCACATCACGAGGTCGTGCTGCGTCCATTTGTGGACGTAGACGAATTGTTCCTGGGTGGCGTGCTCCATCAGGTCGCGGATGAAGGCCATCGCCTCGGGCTGCGGCCAGCCGATGATGCCGCCGATGTGGCTGGCCAGGAACAGAGATTTGCGGCCGGTGACCGGATGCGTGCAAACTAGGCGCTGGCGTACCGGCTTCATGGCGACGCGCTCGTCGGGCAGGAAATCGGTGAAGCCCAGCTGCCCGCGCGAGAAGATCAACGAATGCTCGCACACCAGATCCTCGATCTCGGCCTTGGTCCTGGCGTCGAGGGCATCGTAGGCCGCACGCATGTCGGCGAATTCGGTGTTCGGGCCCTCGGCCGGCACGAGGCGGCCGCTCAGGATGGAATAGCGCGCCGGGATCGGCCGGAAGCTGGCATCGGTGTGCCACAGCCGGTTGGCCAGTGCGGCCATGCGCTTCTTGGTTTCGCGGGCGGCGATCTTGCCGTCCTTGTCGAGGTTGGAGACGTCGGCGAACACGACCGGCAGGCGCAGTTCGGAGTCGCGGGCGCCGGAATTTGCGCCATCGACCAGCGGTCCGAAGTTGAGCGAGAAGGCGAGCTGCTGGGCGTCGTCGATGTCCTGGTTCGGCAGGATCGTGACGGCGTGATCGTCCATCGACTTCTCGATGGCCGCCACGTCGGCCGGGGTGAGCGGCTTGCGCGCGTCGATATGGGTGATGCGTCCGGGCGTGAACATGCCCGGATCATAGTGCGAGGCCGCCGGGCGTTGCCACCGTCAGCCGCCGCCGGCGGAAGGTCCTACCGCAGTGCGGCCGCGATGTTGCCGCCGTCGACGGTGACCACGGCGCCGGTGGTCTTGGATGCCTTGGCGAGTGAGACGAAAGCCTGGGCCACGTCCTCGGCCGTCACTTCCAGTCCGAGCAGATTGCCGCCCATGTAGTCGGCTTCCGAGAGGCCGCGCGCCCTGGAGCGCTGGGCGATCATCTCGTCAGTCAGCAGGCCGGAGCGGATGCGGTCGGCATTGACGGCGTTGGATCGGATGCCGTCGGCGCCATGGTCGACCGCGTACTGGCGCGACAGGAACATGGTCGCGGCCTTGGGCAGGCCGTAGGGACCGAAGTCGACACCCGGGTTGACCGCCTGCTTGGAGGCGTTGAACAGCAGGCAGCCGCCCAGCCCCTGCGTCTTCATGATCCGCACCGCGTTCTGCGCCACGCTCTGGTGCGCCCAGAAATTCAGCTCGAAGCTTTCGCGCAGCACCTTCTCGTCCACCGATCCGATCTTGCCCTGCCAGGCGGCACCCGCATTTGAGACGACGATGTCGAGGCCGCCCAGGGTGGCCGCTATCCTGTCGAAGGCTGCGCGCACCTCTGCCGGCTTGGTGACGTCGCAGGCAATGGCAAAGCCTTTCACCTTTGAGACGTCACGATCGAGCACGACGACCTCGGCGCCTTCCTTGGCAAGGGCCGCGGCCGTTGCGGCGCCGATGCCGGAAGAACCGCCGGTCACCACGGCGATGCGCCGCGCCAGCGGCTTCTCGGCTGCGGCGCTGAGTTTGGCCTGTTCGAGCGACCAGTACTCGATGTCGAAGATGTCAGGCTCGGGAATGCACTGGTAGGTGCCGAGACGCTCGGCATCGCCGATCACCTCGACCGTGGTCTCGGCGAGGTCGGCGGCGATCTTGGCATCCTTGGACGTGCTGCCGACGCCGAACAGGCCGACGCCCGGCACCAGCACGACGCGCGGCACGGGATCTAGCTCCTTCTTTGCCACGACCTGCTTGCCGTTGTAGCGCGTGAAGTAGGCGTGATAGTCGGCGGCGAACTTCTGGAGCGCCGCCTGGGTCCCCGCCTTGAACGCGTCGAGCTTGCCGGCCTCGGGCGCAGGCACCACGAGCGGGACGTTCTTGGTCCGGATCGCGTGGTCGGGCGTGACCGGTCCCTGCTGGCTGTAGCGGGCGATCTCCTTGCCGTTCACGAAAGCCAGGATCGCCGGATTGCTGCGGAACTCGAACACGAAGCGCTGGGAGGCTTCGCGGCCACCGCTCTTTGCCGGGATCGACATCAGGCCGCGCAGGATCGGCGCGATCTCCGCGACGCCCGGCGCCTTCGCGGGCAAGGTCGCGCCGCTGAAGATCTTGCGCGTCGCCTTGGCCAGGCGCTTCTCCGCAAGCGTCACCAGATCGATCATGCGCACATAGGCTTCTTCCGCCGTGGCGCCCATCGAGAAGATGCCGTGCTTCAGAAGGATCAGGCCCTCGACATTCGGATTGGCCTTGCCGACCTCCGAGCACTTCTTGGCGAGCGCGAAGCCCGGCATGACGTAGGGCACGAGCGCCGCACGCCTGCCATAGACGTCGGCTGCGAGCTCGGCGCCGTCAGGCTGGTCGGTCAACGCCAGCACGGCATTGGAGTGCGTGTGGTCGATGAATTTGTGCGGCAGAAAGGCGTGCAGCAGCGTCTCTACCGACGGGTTGGGCGACTTCGCGTCCAGAAGATTGGAGCGCTGTACGTTCACCATGTCCTCGTCGGAGAGCGCCTGCAGCCCTTCCAGCTCACGCAGTGGGTTGAGCCGCACTGCCGGCAGGCCGGGCGCCTCGATCGTGCCCATGTCCCAGCCGCTGCCCTTCACGCACAGCACGTCGATCGTCTGGCCGCTGATATCGGGCATGCGCGTCTTCACCGAGGTGTTGCCGCCGCCGTGCAGCACCAGCTTCGGCTCGCCGCCCAGCAGGCGCGTGGTGTAGACGCGCAGCGCCAGATCCTCGCCGATGCCCTTCTTGGCGTGCGCGGCGATCGCTTCCTTGGCGCCCGAGGCGGTCCAGAGATTTTCCATGTGTCGTCGCTCTACTCTTCGGGCTGGATGCCGGCGTCCTTGGCGATCTTGACCCAGGTCGCGATTTCCTGCGCCTGGTAGGGCTTGAAGGCCGCCGGATCGCGCAACTCGACGGTGAAGCCGAGTTTGTCGATCTTCTCGACCACGTCGGGCTTCTTCAGGCTGGCGACGATTTCCTTGGACAGCCGATCGAGGATTGGCGCCGGCGTCTCGGCCGGAGCGAAGAAGGCCGCCCATGACGAGGCGTTGGCGCCGGTGACCCCCTGTTCCTCGAGCGTCGGGACGTCGGGCAGCTTGGGATTGCGCTTGGCGCTGCCGAGGCCGATGGCGCGCATCTTGCCGGCCTGGATCTGCGCCAGCACGCTGGGCAAGGTCGAATTCGAAACGTCGATGCGGTCGCCGACGATGTCCTGCACCAATGGCGGCGCGCCGCGATAGGGAATGTGGGTCATCTTGGTGCCGGTGCGCGCCATGAATAGCTCGGTCGACAGATGCGAGCCCGAGCCGATGCCGGTCGAGCCGAAGTTCAGCGCGCCGGGCTTTTCCTTGGCGAGCGCGATCAGCTCCGGAATGGTCTTCACCGGCAGCCCGTTGCGCACCACGAAGACGTGCTCGAAGGCGCCGGCGCCGGCGAGCGGCGCGAAGTCCTTGATCGCGTCGTAGCCCGGCTCCTTGAGCATGAACATGTTGTTGCCATGCGTCTGGTTGTTGCCGAACGTGATGGTGAGCCCGTCCGGTTTCGCCTTGGCGACAGCGCGCGTGCCGATCGCGCCGGAGGCGCCCGACACGTTCTCGACCACGACCTGCTGCCCGAGCGGGCCCGAGATGTCGGCGGCGACGATGCGGGCGATCGCATCGGTCGGGCCGCCTGCGGGATAGGCGACGACCATCTTGATCGGGCCGGAAGGCTGCCAGGCCTGTGCGAAAGCCGGCTTCACGAAAGGCGCGGCCACCAGGCCCACGGCGAACAGACGACGCTTGATCATGACGAGGCGATTTCCTCAACCGTGCGAGATGACGATCTTGCCCAGATGCTGCTGACTCTTGAGGTGCTTATACGCCTGTTTGGCCTCGGCGAAAGGAAACACCTTGTCGATCACCGGTCGCAGGCCGCCGGATTCGATCGCGCGGTTCATGGCCTCGAACATCAGCGTGTTGCCGACATAGAGACCCTGGACCTTGATGTTGCGGCGCAGGATCGGCATCGGGTCGATTGCCGCGGCTTCGGTCAGCAGTCCGATCACCGAGATCGTGCCGCCCAATCGCACCGCGTTGAACGAACGGGGCAGGGTGCCCGCGCCGCCGACCTCGACCACGATGTCGGCGCCGCGGCCGCCGGTCAGTTTCAGCACTTCCTGATCCCAGTCGGGTGTTTTCCTGTAGTCGACCACCGCCTCGGTGCCCATCGCACGCAGCCGCTCGGCTTTGGCCGGCGAACCCGAGGTCGCGATCACCCTGGCACCGGCGAGCCGTGCGAACTGCAACGCGAAGATCGACACGCCGCCCGATCCCAGCACCACGATCGTCTCGCCGGCCTTCATCTGACCGATCTCGACCAGCGCATTCCACGCCGTCACGCCGGCGCAGGGGAGAGTGGCGCCTTCTTCGTAGGAGAGATGCGCGG